>JBAWHL010000477.1:0-15295 GCA_049593815.1 Ilumatobacteraceae bacterium
AAAAAGGGTGGAGCGTGGCGATGTCACTGCTCGGTTTCGAGCGTGGCGAGGCTGCGGCGACCGGACCGATCCGCTTCCGCGCCGAGTTCGACCGGCTCGTCGAGCTCGCACGGGAGCGCGGGCTGTCCGACGATCCGATCATCCGCCAACGGCTCGCATGGTGCTACGAGAAGGTCCGCGTGATGGACTTCCTCGGCAAGCGCACCCTCACCCAGTTCCTCGCCGGACACCATCCCGGCCCGGACGGCGCGATCTCCAAGCTCTACTGGAGCGAGTACCACAAGGCCGCCACGGAGTTGGCGGTCGACATGCTCGGCGCCGACGCGCTGCATCTCGTGGGTCGCCCACCGTCGTCCGCGTTCAGCACCGACGATCCCGGTGCCGGCAACTCCTCGGCATCCTGGGTCGGGACGTTCCTCAACGCCCGTGCGGGAACCATCTACGCCGGCTCGTCGCAGATCCAGCGCAACATCATCGGCGAGATGATCCTCCAGCTCCCCAAGGAGCCGCGACCGTGATCATCGGCTCGGCCTCGGCGCGGTGATTCGCGCTGGGTTGGCGGTCGCACGGCATCCGTCGCTGTGGGTGACCGCCGTCAGGCAGGCGGTCCGGCTGGTGCCGTCGGGCTGGTGGCGGCGTTCGCCCCATCTGCCGGTGCCGTCGCGTGACTACCTCCAGTTCCGCCTGCTGACCCAGTACGGCGACATCTCGCGTCGCTCCGAGCCCGCCGATGTGCTGAACTACCTGCGATGGTGTCGCGACTGGCAACGCCTCGACGCCTGACCGGCGGTCGGATGGGGGACCCGTGCTGAGCGCGCTCGTGCTCAACGCGAGCTTCGAGCCGTTGAGCATCGTGTCGGCCGAGCGGGCCACGTGCCTGGTGCTCGCGGACAAGGCCGACGTGCTCGAGGACGACGGTCGCGTCATCCACTCGGAGCGACTCAGTCTGCGCAGCCCCTCCGTCATCCGGCTGCGATACATGGTGAAGGTGCCGTTCGTTCGTCGCGCAGCGTTGTCACGTCGGGCGATCTTCGCCCGCGACGACTACCGCTGCCAGTACTGCGGCGACCGGGCCGACTCGATCGACCACGTGGTGCCGCGGTCCAAGGGCGGCCCGCACAGCTGGGAGAACGTGGCCGCCGCCTGCCGCCCCTGCAATCTCGGCAAGCGCGATCGCACGCCCGACGAAGCGGGCATGAGGCTGGAACGACCGTGCCGCGCTCCGAGAGCCACGGCATGGGTCGTCGTGTCGGTGAGCGGTGTTCCCGACAACTGGCGCCCGTACCTGCCATTGGCCTCCTGAGGGTGCGCGACCACTACACGCTGACCCGGTCGGCATCACCCGCGGGCGTCTTCCATGCCCGCGGGATCCCGACGCCACCGGCCTGCGAGGTCTGGTGGCACGACGCCACGGCACCGGCGCTGGTGTTGGGATCGACGCAGCGCGACGAGATCGTCGATGCCGACGCATGCGCCCGGGCGGGCGTCGACGTGGTCCGCCGTCGCAGCGGCGGGGGAGCGGTGCTGCTCGTGCCCGGTGAGGTGCAGTGGATCGACGTCATCGTGCCCCGAGACACGCAGGGCTGGGCGGCAGACATCCACACCCCCATGACGTGGCTCGGCGCCCACCTCGCCGACGTGCTCGTCGACGATCTGGGAATCGACCGTGCAC
This sequence comes from Ilumatobacteraceae bacterium, assembly GCA_049593815.1. Lineage (GTDB taxonomy): Bacteria > Actinomycetota > Acidimicrobiia > Acidimicrobiales > Ilumatobacteraceae > Sva-07. The sequence continues at coordinate 1,673 of JBAWHL010000477.1, forward strand.
GGGTGCGGGTCCATGCCGGGCCGATGGTGACGACCGAGTGGTCGTCGACGGTCTGTTTCGACGGGCTCGGCGCCGGCGAAGTGCTGCTCGACGGCGCCAAGTTGATCGGAATCAGCCAGCGCCGGACCCGAGACGCCGCTCGGCTGCAGTGCTGCTGGTACTCGCACCACGATCCCGTGGCGCTCCCGTCGCTGCTCGCCGCCGAGGCCCGACCTCCGGTTGCGGACCTCCGCCCGGTCGCCACGCTCGCGCCCGGACTCGCTGCCGCCATTCCCGATCACCTCATCCCCCGCCTCCCCGCCTGAGGCCGGGCCACCGGTGCCGCCCGAGCGCGCCCGAGCGCGCCCTTTCTCTCGATCCCCCTGCCCGAACAGGGGTGAGATGGTGGGGAACTGGGGGAGAATGGTTGACATTGGGGGGACATGGGGGAAGAATGGGGATTGCTGGGGAGATCTCCCGCGTTCTCAGCACGGCAGGTTCGCAGCGGGGGATCGAGGCAGGAAGAACGAGGGACGCGACGCGTGTTTGTCGGGGTCTACGAGCGACAGCTCGACGAACGGGGACGGGTGGCACTGCCGCCGTCGTACCGGGGTGAACTCGGCGATCAGTGCTACCTCTTCTTCGGCGACGACGGATGTGTGAGCATTCGCAGCGTCGAGACCTTCGACGCCCAGGCCGCCGAACTGGTCGAACGGTCCAAGCGCGGCGAGATCAGCCGGGACCGCCTCCGTGCCTTCTCCTCCTCGGCGGCCCAGGCCACCATCGACAAGCAGGGACGCATCACGCTCGACGCCCGCCTGCGTGAGCACGCCGGCATCGACCCGCACAGCGCCGTCATGGTCCTCGGGTACATCGACCAGATCGAGATCTGGGAGCCCGAGGCCTACCGGATCCACGAGTCCGCCGGTCAGCTCGAGATCGCCGGAGGCGGACAGTGACCAACGAGACCTTCGATCACCGCCCCGTGATGGTCGACGAGATCACCGCAGCGTTCACGACCGTTCCGGCCGGCACGATCGTCGACGCCACGCTCGGCGGCGGCGGCCACACCGCAGCACTGCTCGACGCGCGTGACGACCTCGACGTGATCGGCATCGATCAGGACCCCGACGCGCTCGACGCTGCCACCGCCGCATTGGCGCCCTACGGCACCCGGGTGCGCACGAGCCGCCGTCGTTTCGACGAACTCGACGAAGCGCTCGAGGATCACGGCGTCGACGCGATCAGCGGCGCACTGTTCGACCTCGGCGTGTCGTCACCGCAGCTCGATCGCGGCGACCGTGGCTTCAGCTACCGGCACGACGGGCCGCTCGACATGCGGATGGATCTCGATCAGTCCTGGTCGGCCGCCGACGTCGTCAACGGCTACAGCGAACACGACCTCGCCCGCATCCTGCGGACCTATGGCGACGAACGTTTCGCCAAGCGCATCGCACGAGCGATCTGTGCGGCACGCCCGATTCAGACGACCACCGAGTTGGCCGCCATCGTCACGACCGCGATTCCCGCCGCTGCCCGCCGCACCGGGGGACACCCGGCCAAGCGCACGTTCCAGGCCATTCGCATCGAGGTCAACGACGAACTCGGCGTGCTGCCCGATGCGCTCGACCACGCGGTGGAGGCAACCCGTCCAGGAGGCCGAATCGCGGTGCTGTCGTACCACTCCGGTGAAGACCGCATCGTGAAGCACCGCTTCGCCACCGCCGCTGGCGCCTGCGACTGCCCCGACGACCTGCCGTGCGTGTGTGGCGCCATCCAGACCGTGCGGATCGTTCGTGGCATTCCGAAGCGCGCGAGCAAGGGCGAGCAGGAGCACAACCGCCGAGCGGCATCGGCGCGACTGCGAGTCGTCGAGCGAATCGTGCCCACTCGCAAGAGTGACGGTCAGCCGGTGGAGGACTGATGGCTGCACTCCCACTGCTCCGTGACGTCAAGCCCCGACGCGCATCGGCCACCGCCGCGCGTCCGCCGCTGAAGGTCGTCGAACGTCGCCGCCGGTGGCCCGCGGTCATCGCAGGAACCGTGTGGGCGCTCGTGTTCCTCGGCCTCCTCGGCGCGGCCGTGTTCCATACGCAACTCGCGGGACGTCAGCTGCGTATCGACCGCCTCGATCGGGCGGTGACCGCTGAACGCGAACGATTCGACGAACTGCGCTACCAGCGCGCCGAGCTCCGCTCGCCCGTTCGTCTGGCCGCCGCCGCTGGGGAGCTCGGAATGCACCGCGGTCAGGCAAGCACGTTCGTCTCGGTCGATCCGCTCGCTGTCGCCCGTCAACTCGCGGCCGCAGGTCCGATCGACGATCAGGTCGTCGAGATCATCATCCACACCGACCCGCTGGATCAGTTCCGAGCGGTCAAGGAAGTCACCGAGGTCGCACCGTGAAGCAGTCGTCACGCGCCCAGCGATCCACCGCGACGCGCACCCACGGCACGACCGCGGCGGGGCGCGCCCATCGCGGTCGCCCGGCGACGCCGACCGCACGCAAGCGCACCGACGCTCCCCAGCGTCGTACCCCGGCAGCGCCATCGACTCGGCGGTCGGCACCGGTTCGGCGTCACGAAGCGGCTCCCGCCAACCGTCACCAGGCGCCGATGCAGCGGCGGACCCCAGCGAAACGTCGGGTCAGCGCGACACCGCCCGATCGTCGCCCCTCACGCTTCAAGGCAGGATCCCCACGCCGACGTCTCATCGTCGCCCTCCTCGTCATCGTCGCGATCCTCGTCGGGATCGTCGTGCGCGTGGTCGTCATCCAGACGACCGAGGCGGAGAGCCTGCGATCCGCAGCGGCGGACCAGTGGACCCGCTCGACCACGATCCAGGCCCAACGCGGCACCGTCTTCGACCGTCACGGCAGCGAGCTCTCGCTCTCCGTTCCTGCCGCCACCATCTCGATCAACCCCAAGCTCATCGAGAACGGTCCGGCGACGGTCCAGTTGCTCGACGACCTGCTCGACCTCGACGACGAGACCGTCAACGACCTCCTCGGCGAGATCGAATCGAAGGACCGTGGGTTCGTCTTCGTGCAGCGTCAGGCGGACGCCGGCGTCGGCGACCAGATCGCTTCGATGAAGCTCGCCGGCGTCAACGTCGACCGTGAGAGCCGCCGCGAGATGCCCGGTGGCGACACCGGCCGCAGCGTCATTGGACGCACGAACATCGACGGCGTCGGGATCTCCGGGCTCGAGCTGCAGTACGACGACGTGCTCACCGGTTCCGGTGGCAGCATGAGCCGGGAGGTCGCTCCGGGAGGCCGCTCGATCCCCGGGTCGGAGACCGTGACCGAGGCGCCCGTCGCCGGCGACGACCTGGTGCTCACCCTCGATCGTTCCGTCCAGTTCTCGACCGAGCAGGTGTTGCTCGAGAAGGTCACCGAAATCGGCGCTCGTGGCGCCACGGCGATCGTCGTCGACACCGACACGGGCGAGGTCTACTCGATGGCATCGGTCCGCCAGGATGCCGAGACCGGCGAGTACGGGGTCACCTCCGGCAACTTCGCCGCGGTCGACGCCTACGAACCGGGATCCGTCGCCAAGGTCATCACCGTCGCGAGCGCGCTGAGCGAAGGGCTCGTCACGCCCGACAAGACCTACACCGTGCCGTGGCGCAAGCAGTACTACGACGATCTGCTCAGCGACTCGCACCAGCACCCCGACGAACTGATGACCGTGTCGCAGATCCTGACCGAGTCGTCCAACATCGGCACGATCTTCGTCCAGCAGGAGATGGGCCGCGAGCTCCACCGCGACTACATGGCCGACTTCGGTCTCGGCGAGAAGACCGCCCTGGATTTCCCGGGCGAGTCACCCGGCATCCTGAAGGAGCCCGAGGATCTCTGGGGCTCCGAGCGCGTGACCGTTGCATACGGCCAGGGCGTTTCGAGCACGTCACTGCAGCTCGTCGCGGCGATCAACACGATCGCCAACGGTGGCGTCTACGTCGCTCCGAAGCTGGTCAAGGCGACCGTGGGCCCCGACGGCACGATGACGGACACCGCGCCGTCGGAATCCCGTCGGGTCGTGTCCGAGACCGCCGCCTCGCAGACCGCGGAGATGATGCTCAACGTCGTGTGTCACGGCACCGCCACTCGGGCACAGGTCGACGGGCTCGCCGTTGCAGGCAAGACCGGCACCGCGTACAAGGCAGCGGACAACGGGACCTACTGGGACGACGAGGGGCACCGTGTGTACTACGCCAGCTTCGTCGGATTCTTCCCGGCCGACGATCCGCAGGTGACGGTGCTGGTCTCGGTCGACGAGCCACCGGCCGGCACGAACGACCGCTTCGGCGGCACGGCAGCGGCTCCGGTCTTCGCCGAGTTGGCACCGACGCTGATCCACGAGTTGGGCATCCTGCCCTCCGAGGGTGGCTCCGGCTGCGAAGCAGGCTGACCGATGGACACCGACGACACCGGCCTCGGACGCATCCGGGCACACATCGACGCGGGCACGCTGGCCGGACCGGTCACCCACGACTCTCGCGAGGTCGTGCCGGGCTCGCTGTACGCATGTCTGCGCGGTGAGCACTTCGATGGACACGAGTTCGCTCGGCAGGCGATCGCCGGCGGCGCGTCGGTGCTGCTGACCGATCACCTCGTCGATGGTGTCGACGCCGGCGTGCAGGTCGTCGTCGACGACACCCGGCGACGTCTCGGACCGATCGCCGCGCTGGTGGCGGGGGACCCGAGCAGTGAACTGACGGTCGTGGGAATCACGGGGACGAACGGCAAGACGACGACCGCGCAGATGCTCGCCGCGATCTTCGAGTTCGACGGACGACCGACCGGCATCGTCGGAACCCTGCACGGTCCGCGCACGACCCCGGAGGCCCCGGAGCTGCAGCGCACGCTGCGTGGCTTCGTCGACGCAGGCAAGACCGCCGCGGTCCTCGAAGTGTCGTCGCACGCTCTGTCGCTCCACCGGGTCGACGGCACCGCATTCGACGCGGTCGTCTACACGAACCTCGGACACGACCACCTCGACCTCCACGGCTCGCGCGAGGAGTACTTCCGGGCCAAGGCGTCGCTGTTCTCACCGTCGTTCGCTCCCGTCGGAGTGGTCAACATCGACGACACGCACGGCCGACTGCTCGCCGACACCGCAGCGTCAGCGGACTTCTCGGTGATCCCGTTCTCCGACGACGACGTACGTGATGTCGTGGTGACTGCCTCCTCACACAGCTACACATGGCGAGATGTGCACATCGATGTCCCGATCGGAGGGCGGTTCAACGTGTCGAACTCGATCGCCGCGCTGACCACGGCGGTCCACCTCGGCGTCGACCCTGCGGTCGCTGCCGGCGGGTTGGCCACGCTGTCGGCGGTCCCGGGTCGATTCGAGGTCGTCTCGACCCGCGCCGGCGACGAGCGTGGGATCACCGTCATCGTCGACTACGCGCACACCCCCGACGGACTCGACGAGGTGCTCTCGACCTCGCGTCAGGTCGTCGGATCTGGTGGCAGCCTGATCGTGGTCTTCGGGTGCGGTGGCGGCCGAGACCGGGCCAAGCGCCCGGAGATGGGAGCGGTCGCTGCCCGTCTCGCCGATCGCGTGGTCGTCACCTCGGACAACCCGCGTCGCGAAGACCCGGCGCTGATCATCGGGGAGATCGTCGAGGGCATCGAGCCCGCCGCACGGTCGTCGGTGACCACGAACCCCGATCGCCGAGCGGCGATCGGAGATGCTCTGGCGCTGGCCGGTCGCGGCGACGTCGTCGTGATCGCCGGCAAGGGCCATGAACGCACACAGGAATTCGACGGGGACGTCGTCGAATTCGACGATCGAGCAGTGGCTCGACAATGTCTGGAGGACGCATCGTGATCGCCATCATGCTGGCAGGGGCCAGTGCCATGCTCGTCTCGCTGTTCGGGACACGGTGGCTGATCACCTTCTTCCGCCGCCGCGGGCAGGGACAGCCGATTCTCGGCAAGGAAGATCACGGACCCGAGCACCACATGCTCAAGCAGGGCACCCCGACGATGGGCGGCATCGCGATCGTCGGCGCGGCCATGGTCGGGTGGCTCGTCGCCCACATCCGACCGGGGCTCGCCTTCTCCGACCAGTCGATGATCGTCTGGGCCGGGGTGCTGTTCATGGCACTGATGGGCTTCCTCGACGACTACATCAAGGTGCGCAAGCGGCACAACCGCGGCATCTTCTGGAAGCAGAAGAACTACATCACGATGATCGCCAGCATCGCGATGGGCTGGTGGCTCGTCGTCGCCACCGGCATCTCCGAGACGATCTCGGTCACCCGCGGTTCGGTCGGTCTCGAAGTGCCCACCGCCGTGTGGGTGGTCTGGGCGGGGATGATCATCTGGGCGACCACCAATGCAGTGAACGTCACCGACGGGCTCGACGGCCTCGCCTCGGGTTCGGCACTGATGGGGTTCGGCGCGTTCACGATGATCGCCTACTGGGCCTTCCGCAACCCGGAGATCTACAGCACCGTGGTGAACCCGCTCGACATGGGCGTGTTCGCGGCGGCGTTCGCCGGCGGGTGTCTGGGATTCCTGTGGTGGAATGCCGCTCCCGCGCGCATCTTCATGGGCGATGTCGGCGCACTCGCCATCGGCGCGGCGCTCGCCTTCCTCGCTCTGACCCTGAACACGACGCTGTTGCTCGTGCTCATCTGCGGCATCAACGTGATGGAGGCGGGATCCGTCGCCATCCAGATGGGTGTCTTCAAGGCGTCGGGCCGAAAGAAGCGCCTGTTCCGCATGTCGCCGATTCACCACCACTTCGAACTGCTCGGCTGGCCCGAGACGACCGTCATCATCCGCTTCTGGCTGATTTCGGCCATCTGCGTGGCCGCGGCGGTCGGCATCTTCATCGCCGACTTCACCGACGTGTCCGCGGTCGGCTGATGACCTCAGCGACGACGCCCTCGAGTCCGGCCATCGGTCGAGCGCTGGTGTACGGCCTCGCCGTGGCCGGTGAGTCCACGGTGCGTGCGTTGTTGGCTCGAGGGATCGACGTCGTGGTAGGTGACGACGAGGTCACCCCCCAACGCCGATCACTCGCCGACGAACTCGGCGTGGAGCTCCACGAACGTCCGACGGGTGCCGATCTCGACGCACTCCTGCGGTCGTGCGACGTCGTCAGCCCGGCTCCCGGAGTTCCGGAGACCCACGAGTTGATCACCGCAGCGCAACGTCTCGATCTCCCCATCTCGTCCGAGATCGAACTCGCCTACCGATGGGAGCAGCAACGCGTCGGTGGCCCCCGTCCGATGCTCGCGATCACGGGGACGGACGGCAAGACGACCACGACGCTGCTGACCGTCGAGATGTTGCGCGCCGCCGGCCTTCGCTCGGTCGATGCCGGCAACACCTCGACCCCACTCGTCGATGCCATCTCGATGGACCTCGACGCGTTCGTGGTCGAGTGCACGAGCTTCAGACTCGCGTGGACCCCCACGTTCCGGGCCGAGGGTGCCGCATGGCTCAACCTGGCACCGGACCACCTGAACTGGCACCGCTCGATGGGTACCTACGAAGCCGCCAAGGCGCAGGTGTTCGCCAACCAGACCGCCACCGACGTCGCCATCGGCTTCGTCGACGACGACGCCGTGCGCTCGCGGCTGGACGTCGCTCCCGGGCGTCACATCACGTTCGGCTTCGCCGATGCCGACTACCGCGTGGAGGACGGGTGGCTCGTCGGCCCGCGCGGGCGCATCGCCCCGATCGACCAGATGCGTCGCAGCCTGCCTCACGACATCACGAACGCGCTCGCCGCCTCTGCACTGGTGCTCGAGACCGGGCTCGCCGACGAAACTGCCGTGGCGACAGCGCTCGCGACGTTCGAGGGGCCAGCGCATCGGCTCGAGCACATCGGCACCTGGAACGACATCGCATGGTTCAACGATTCGAAGGCGACGACGCCACATGCCGCCGCCGCCGCGATCCGCGGCTTCGAGCATCTCGTGTTGATCGCCGGTGGATACGACAAGGGCGTCGACCTGGGGTCGATGGCCGCTGAACCGGCACGCGTCGATGCCGTGATCGCGTTGGGTGACACCGCACCGGCGATCGCCGCTGCGTTCGCCTCCGTGGAACGGGTCGACTCGGTCGCCGACCTCGCCGCCGCGGTGCAACTCGCTCACCGGACGGCACGGCCCGGTGACACGGTGCTGCTGTCGCCCGGCTGCGCCAGCTTCGACCAGTACTCCGGATTCGAGGCTCGCGGCGATCACTTCCGCCAGCTGGTCCTCGACCTCCACCAGCACGATCACCAGCACGATCAGCAGCACGACGCATCACCCGAAGGGAAAACGCGATGACCAGCACTCTCACGGTCGCCGACCGCCGGAAGGCGACACTCGACAGGCTCCACGGCGAGCAGCCCGCCACCCGTGCGGCACGCCCGGCTGCCGCGCGGCGAAACCCACGGGTCGAGCGATCGGCCCGCCCGCGGGTGAAGGCCTCGCCCGAGGTGCTCGGACCGCCCCCCGGCACCTTCTACGGGATCGTCGGCGTCGTGTCGGTGCTCGTGATGCTCGGGCTCGTGATGGTGCTGTCCGCCTCGGCGGTGACCGAAGCAAACCTGGGTCACTCGCCGTACCGCGTGTTCAGCAAGCAGGCGATGTGGGCGGGGTTCGGCCTCGTCGGCCTGGTGATCGCCGTCAAGATCCCGTACCGCGTGTGGCGCAAGATGGCGGTCCCACTCGGCATCCTCGCGGTCATCGCGATGGCCGCTCCGTTCGCTCCTGGCATCGGCAGCAACGTCAACGGAGCGCAGTCCTGGGTCCGGGTCGGTCCGCTCAGCGTCCAACCGTCGGAGTTCCTGAAGATCGTCGTCGTGCTGTTGACCGCCGACCTCCTCACGCGGCGTGCCAACGATCTCGGAGATCGGCGCGCCACGCTCATCCCGCTCGGGCTGATCGCTGCGGTGGGGGCAGGCCTGTGCCTCGTGCAGGGCGACCTCGGCTCCGCCATCGTCCTCGGAGCGATCGTGCTGAGCACCGCATGGATCGCTGGTGTTCCGATGACACCGCTCGCCGGCCTCGCTGTCACGGCGGTCGGCGGAGCGCTGCTGTTCGTGCTGTCGAGCCCACGCCGCCTCGACCGCTTCACCGCCTTCATGAACGTCGCGGAGGAGAAGGACCACCTCGCCTATCAGACCTACCAGGGGTACCTGAGCATCGCCTCGGGGGGCATCTCCGGGTCGGGCATCGGCGGGAGCAACAGCAAGCTCGGGTACCTGCCGTACGCCCACAGCGACTTCATCTTCGCCGTCATCGCCGACGAACTCGGGCTGGTCGGCACCATCGCGGTGATCGGTGGGTTCATCATGCTGGTCGGCCTCGGTGTCCAGACGGCTCTCGCCGCGCCCGACCGATTCGGGATGCTGCTCGCCGGAGGCATCGCCACGTGGTTCGGAGTCCAGGCCATCGTCAACATCGGCGGTGTGACCGGGCTGATGCCCGTCACGGGTCTCACGCTGCCGTTCTTCTCCGCGGGAGGCACGTCGCTGTTCGTCAGCATGATCGCTGCGGGCCTGCTGCTCAGCGTCGCCCGGCGGATCAACGCCCCCGTCCAGCGGACATGACCGATCGAGCGTTCGCCGTCGTCACCGGTGGGGGCACCTCCGGGCACGTGCTGCCCGCCCTCGCCGTGGCCGACGCCCTCGTCGCCGGCGGCCACGACGCCGACACGATTCGCTACGTGGGCGCTGAACGCGGTGTCGAGACGCGACTCCTGCCCGAGACGCCCTACCCCCACACGTTCCTCGACGTCGTGGGCTTCCAGCGGCGACTCGATCGGCGCAACCTGGGTTTCGTGCCCAAGATGCTCGCCGCGACCCGTGCAGCGACGCGCCTGATGAAGCAGTGGCGACCGAGCGTGGTCGTCTCCGTCGGCGGCTACGCGAGCATGCCAGCGGTGTTCGCTGCCCGGCGATTGAAGATCCCCGTCGTCGTGGTGTCCTACGACCGAACGCCGGGACGTGCGAGTCGTCTCGCTGCCCGACGGGCGGCCGCATGCGCCGTGGCGTTCGACGCATCGCCGTTGCCGCGTGCCGAGATGACCGGGGCGCCCGTCCGTCAGGTGATCCTCGACGTCGACCGGTCCCCGGACTCGCGTGCGCGGGCTCGAGCCGAGCTCGGCGTGCCGGACGATCGGTTCCTGGTCGTCGTCATGGGTGGGTCGCTCGGGTCGGGCGTGCTCAACGAGACGATCGCGACCTACGTCGACACCCACCGCGCAGACCATGGTCTCGCCGTGCGTCAGATCGCCGGCGAACGCTTCGCGGCGTCGATCGAGCCGGTGAACGACGGCACCGACGGCGTGCTGCATCAGGTCGTCGCCTACGAAGCCGACATGGCGTCGGTGTACGCAGCCTGCGACCTGTTCGTCGGTCGGGGTGGAGCGAGCACCGTTCATGAAGTGGCGGTGACCGGGACGCCAGCGGTGCTCGTCCCCTGGGCGGCGTCGGCCGACGACCACCAGACCGACAACGTGACGTGGCTGAGCGAGGTCGGGGGAGCGGTGCTGCTGCCCGAGCGTTCACTCGGTGACTTCGATCGACAGGTCGAGGGTCTGCGGGCCGACCCGGCAGCGCGCGATGCGCTCGCGGCGGCGGCGCGACAGCGCGGAGAGGTGCACAGATCCGGTGCCCTGGCCCGTTTGATCGAGCGCGTCGCCGTAACATCTGCGGCATCGTGACGTCACCGGTCCCCCCACTCGCCGCAGCTCCCGCCCACCGCACGCCCGTGATCGAGGCCGCGCTCGCCACGCTGGCAGCGCGACCGGTCGCGGCCGCGCCGCAACCCGAGCCGCCCCTGCAACTGGCGCTCCAGCACCGTCTCCACGTCGTGGGTGTGGGCGGCCCCGGCATGAGTGCCGTGGCGATCGCGTTGGCCGAGATGGGGCACGTCGTGTCGGGATCGGACCTCCGCGAGCACCCGGTCCTCGAGCGGGTTCGAGCGGCGAACGTCGACGTGCACATCGGACACGACCGCGGGCTCGTCCGCAACGTCGATGCGGTGACCGCGTCGACCGCGATCCCCGAGCGGAACATCGAACTGGCCGAGGCTCGCGAGACCGGCGTGACCGTCCTCACCAGGGCGGGCATGCTGGCATCGATCTGCGCGCGTGCCAAGTCGCTGGCGGTCGCCGGGACGCACGGCAAGACCACCACGACGTCGATGCTCATGCTGATCCTCGCCGAGGCGGGCATGCGGCCCGGCTTCGTCGTCGGAGGTGACGTCACCGACGTCGGCACCGGCGCGCACTGGGCGAACAGCGACTGGTTGGTCGTCGAAGCCGACGAGAGTGACGGGACGCACCTCGAGCTCCCACTGCACGGCACGATCCTCACCAACGTCGAGTCCGATCACCTCGATCACTACGGCTCCTTCGACGGCATCGTCGAGGGGTTCGACACCTACCTCGCACAGATCGCCGGACCCAAGGTGATCTGCGGCGACGACCCGATCGGACGCGCGCTGGCGGAACGGCACGGCGGGACGTCCTATGGATTCGCCGACACCAACGACATCCAGGCCGTCGACGTCGAGCCGACGTCCGGATCGTTCACGTTCACGCTCGTTCGTCGAGCCGACGACGGCTCGTCGGAGCGCCTCGGCGAGATCGCACTGCCGCTGCGCGGGCTGCACAACGTCTCGAATGCGACCGGTGCGGCAGCGATGGCACTGGCGGTCGGCGTGGCGTTCGACGACGTCGCGTCCGCACTCGCGAAGTTCGGCGGTGTCGCTCGTCGCTTCGACATTCGTGGGACCGACGGCGGCGCGACGTTCGTCGACGACTACGCGCACCTCCCGTCGGAGATCAACGCAGTGCTGCTCGGAGCGCGCTCCAGCGGCGACGACTGGCGGCGCGTCGTCGCCGTGTTCCAGCCGAATCGATACCACCGGATCGCGGACATGTGGGAGGAGTACGGCGACGCCTTCGTCGAAGCCGACCTCGTCGTTCTGACCGACATCTATGCGTCCGGGACCGTCCCGATCCCTGGTGTCACCGGCAAGCTGATCGTCAACGCCGTCACCGAAGCCGATCCGGAACGACGAGTCGTCTGGCTCCCCAAGCGTGAGGACCTCGTCGGGTTCCTGGCGGGAGAGGTGCGCGACGGCGACGTGTGCATCTCGATGGGGTGCGGTGACATCGCGACGCTTCCTGCCGAGGTCCTCGATGCCCGAGGGCACTGACCGGTCCGCCGCCGAGGCGAGCGCCGTCGAGCGCGCGGTCGCCGTGCTCGGCGACACCGTCGGCGACGCCGCTGAGGTGTTGGTCGACGTTCCCCTCGGCCCGCTCACCACGTACCGCGTCGGTGGGAACGCCGCCGTCTTCGTGCGTCTGTTCGATCGGGCTGCGGTCCCGGCGATCGCTGCGGCCGCGCGGGCGTCCGGGCTGCCCGTCCTGCCCATCGGGCGTGGTTCGAACATGCTCGTCGCCGACCGCGGGTTCCACGGCATCGCGGTCAGCGTCGTCGACCTCGCGGACGTGATCGAGATCGACGTGGAGACGAGCGTGGTGACGGCGTCCGCGGGTGTGTCGTTGCCCGTGCTGGCGCGCAAGACCGCTGCAGCGGGACTCACGGGCTTCGAGTGGGCCGTCGGCGTGCCCGGCTCGATCGGTGGGGCGGTCCGGATGAACGCAGGCGGTCACGGCTCCGACATCGCCGCCGCGCTGATCGACGTCGTGGTCGCCGACCTCGAAGCCGGCGTCGAATCGCGCCTCGCCGCGTCCGATCTCGGGCTCGGGTTCAGGTCCAGCGCCCTGCCCGAGTCGGCGCTCGTGCTCGAAGCGCGACTGCAGCTCGATGCCGGCGATCCGGACGTCTCGGCGACGACGATCAGCGAGATCGTCGCGTGGCGGCGCGCGAACCAGCCGGGTGGGCAGAACGCCGGATCGGTGTTCGTCAACCCCGTCCCTGGCGAAGTCAGCGCGGGATCGCTGATCGACGCTGCCGGACTGCGTGGTCACCGGGTCGGTTCGGCGTCGGTGTCGACCAAACACGCCAACTTCATCCAGGCCGACGACGGCGGATCGGCCGACGACGTCCACGCGCTCATGGCCGTGGTCCGCGAGCGCGTCGAATCCGCCAGCGGGTACGCGCTGCGCAGCGAGATCAGGCTGGTGGGGTTCGACAGCGGTGACGTCCGATGAAGTTCCGTCGCAAGTCGAAGGACCAGGGCCCACCCGTGAGCATCGAGACGGGCACGGTCACGATCGTGCCGCCCTCCGCGGCGAGTGGTGGCGAGTCCGTCGCCGATGACAAGGTCCTCAGCGAACTGTCCGAGGTGTTCGCCGATGCCAGTGGGGACCCGGCCGCTCGGCACACGATTTCGATCGGTGGCGACGACGAACTTCCCGATGCGCTGTATCTCGACGACGAACTGGGCCGGGACGACTCCGGCTCGGAGCCGGTCTTCATCGATGACGACGGCAGCACCGACGCCGTCCTGCCGAAGGACGCGACCAGTCGTGGCATCGAGCCTCGGCTCCGACAGCGTCGGATCGGCGTCCGGCGGGCGGCGAGCCGCAAGCGCCTGTGGTGGCTGGCGGCTGGCATCGGAGCGCTGGTGGTGGCCGTCGCAGCCCTGGCGGTGCTCGGCTCGTCGTGGTTCGCGGTCGAAACGGTCACCGTCACCGGCAACGTGTACACC
>JBAWHL010000478.1:0-3562 GCA_049593815.1 Ilumatobacteraceae bacterium
GATCCGGTGGCGGAAGGCGTGGGATTCGAACCCACGGAGACCCGAAGACCTCAACGGCTTTCGAGGCCGTCCCATTCGTCCGCTCTGGCAGCCTTCCGGAGACGAGGCTAGCGGTGATGAGGCGGCCCGGCTACGCGCAGATCGTGTCGTCTTCGGGCGGGACCAACTGCACGAGGTATTCGTGCACGATGTCCTGCACGCACTCGTCGCTGCGATAGCCCGTGTGTTCGTTGGCATCGACCACCACGAGGCGACCGTCCTCGAGCGCCGCCGCCATCGCACGGCTGCTCTCCAGCGGTGTCGCCGGGTCACCGGTGGTGCCGATCACCACGATCGGCCCTGCGCCGATGCCGGTGATCTCGACACGTGGGTCGAGCGCCTCGGGAAAGAAGGTGCACGAATAGGACCCGGTCGTGTACGGAAAGATCCGGGGTGCGACGTCGAGCACCGCGTCCACCTCGGCGTCTGATTCCTCCACCGTCGGTCGATCCGCCTGATCGGCGCAGTTGATCGCCTGGAACGACTCGATCAGATTGCTGTAGGTGCCGTCCGGCTGGCGCTCGAAGTAGGCGTCGTGCAGCTGCAACAGGCCGGCGCCGTCACCGACGGCAGCGTCTTCGAGGGCCCGCTCGAAGGCGGGCCAATACCGTTCGGAGTACATCGACTGGGCGAGTGCGATCACCGCGACGCCGAGGTTCACGTCCGGACGCCCGTCAGCGCTCGGCAGGGGTGACTCGTCCAGGCTCGCCAACAGGCGGTCGAAGGCTGCTTCGGCATCGCCGTCGTTGTGGAACGGACACGACGAGTCACTGCTGCACCGGGCCAGGAACGTGGTGAGCGATGCTTCGAATCCCGCGCCCTGCTGCAGGCTGGATTCCAACGGGCTGGCGTCGGGATCGCCCGCGCCGTCGAACACCGCGGCTCGAACCGTCGTCGGGAACAACGTGGCCCAGACACCGCCGAGCTCGCTGCCGTAGCTGAACCCGAAGTAGGAGACCTGATCGACACCGAGCGCCTGGCGGAGCGCGTCCATGTCTCGCGCCGAGTTGTTGGTTCCGATGTACTGCAACGTGTCGACGCGCTCGATGCACTGTGCCGCGTACTGCTCGGCGAGCTCGACGAGCTCGTCACGCTCGGCCTGGTCATCGGGGGTGATGTCGGGTGTCGAGAAGAAGAGGTCGTACTGGTCGTCGTCGATGCAGTCGACGGCTCCCTCGCTCTGACCGGTGCCTCGCGGGTCCCAGCCGATGACATCGAAGTCGTCGGTGATCTCGTCACCGAACCAGGCGGTCGCGCGCAGGCCGAAGGTCGCTCCATCGGCGCCCGGACCACCCCGGTTGGCGAGCATCGGCCCGATGGGGTCGGCGGCGCTCGCACGGTGGCGGGTGACGTACAGGTCGATCGTGTCCCCCTGCGGGTCGTCGTAGTCGACCGGCACGGTCAACCAGCCTTCGTCCACGCGATCGGACAGTTCTGTCCACACGATCCCGTACTGCCGCGGCTCGGGCGGCGTTGGCGGTTCTGTGCTCGATGTTTCCGTGTCGGTCGGCAGCGTCGGGTCGGTGACACCAGTGACGTCCCTCGTGAGCTGCGGGGGTGCGTCGCTTCCACCCGAACAGGCGCTGAGCGCTGCAACTCCCACCAGGACGCCGGCCAGGACGGGGGCAAGGGGGCGCATCCCGGCCAGCGTACGGGGGAATTCCACGGTGCTGATGGCACACGGCTCCCGCCAGCGCTCGTAGCGTGACCGCATGCGAATGCCGCCCCACCACATGATGCCCGGCGACTCCGATGCCGTGAAGGGCGTCGAGCTCAGCGATGGCACGCTGCGCCGGGTCTGGACGTTCGCTCACCCCTACCGCACGACGATCTTCGTCTTCCTCGCGGCGATCCTCGGAGCAGCCCTGCTCGCGCTCGTCCCGGTGTTCGTCGTGCGCGGGATCATCGACACCGCCATCCCGGAGTCCGACAAGGGACGCATCGCACTCCTCGCTGGGATCGCCGTGGCCGCTGCACTCGCTGATGCCGGGCTGGCCATCGTGCAACGCTGGGCCAGCGCGAAGGTGGGTGAAGGCCTGATCTACGACCTCCGACGCACGCTGTTCGCCAAGATCCAACGGATGCCGATCGCGTTCTTCACCCGCACACCGACCGGCTCGATCACCTCGCGGCTCAACAACGACGTCATCGGGGCACAGACCGCGGTGACGAGCACGCTCGGGAGCGTGGTCAGCAACGTCATCGTGCTGACGACCACGCTGGTGGCGATGTTCGCGCTCGAGTGGCGTCTCACGCTGCTGACACTCGTCGTGCTTCCGCTGTTCATCGTCCCCGCTCGCCGGGTGGGCAAGCGCCTCCAGGGCATCTCCCGCGAGCAGATGGGCTACAACGCGGCGATGAACACCCAGATGACGGAACGGTTCAACGTCTCCGGCGCGACACTGGTCAAGCTCTTCGGTTCGGGCGCGCGCGAACAAGCGGCGTTCGACGCTCGCGCCGGTGGCGTTCGCGACACCGGGATCACCTCGGCGTTGCTCGGCCGAGTCTTCTTCGTTGCACTCGGGTTGGTCGGCGCGCTCGGCACCGCCGCGATCTACGGCGTCGGCGCCTTCATGGTCGTCGACGGCACCATCACCACCGGCACCCTGGTTGCGCTCGCAGCGCTCGTGACCCGCGTGTACCAACCCCTGACCGGTTTGACCAATGCCCGCGTCGATCTCATGACCTCGATGGTCAGCTTCGAGCGCGTGTTCGAGGTGCTCGATGCTCCCGAAGCCATTCAGGAGCGTCCCGGAGCGATCGACCTCGTCGCTCCGATCGGCGCCGTCGAGTTCGCCGATGTCGTCTTCCGGTACCCCCCGGCCGCCGATTCGGCGATCGTGTCGATGGAACAGAACGCCGGCCTGGGGAGTGACACCGATCCCGATGTCGATGTGCTCCGAGGGCTGTCGCTCACGGTCGCGCCGGGCGAAACGGTGGCCTTGGTCGGCGCATCCGGTGCCGGCAAGTCGACGACCATCTCCCTCCTGCCTCGCCTGTACGACGTGACGTCGGGAGCGGTCCGCATCGACGGCCACGACGTCCGTGACCTCACGCTGCGGTCGCTGCGGGCCACGATCGGCGTCGTCTCACAGGATCCGCACCTGTTCCACGAATCGATCGGCGACAACCTGCGCTACGCGGACATCGATGCGACCGACCAGCAGGTCGTGGAGGCCGCGAAGGCGGCCCGTATCCACGACACGATCGCCGCACTTCCCGACGGCTACGCAACGATCGTCGGTGAACGGGGCTACCGACTCAGCGGTGGCGAGAAGCAGCGCTTGGCGATCGCCCGGCTGCTGTTGAAGGACCCGGCGATCATGGTGCTCGACGAAGCGACGAGTCATCTCGACAACGAGAACGAGTCGCTGATCCAGGCAGCGCTCGACCACGCCATGGAGCACCGGACCGCCCTCGTGATCGCCCACCGCTTGTCGACGATCCGCAGCGCCGACCGCATCGCGTTCGTCGAGGACGGCCGCATCGCCGAGATCGGCACGCACGACGAACTGATCGCCGC
>JBAWHL010000479.1:0-21016 GCA_049593815.1 Ilumatobacteraceae bacterium
GCATCACCGAGGGCATCCCCGCCCAGGACGAGGCCAAGGTGTTCAACACGCTCGTGCGTGACTTCCCGAACACTCGACTCCTCGGCCCCAACTGCCCGGGCATCATCAGCCCCGGAAAGTGCAACATCGGCATCACCGCCGGCGAGATCGCTCAGATCCCGACCTCGGACGGCCCGAACGTCGGCATCGTGAGCCGCTCCGGCACGCTCACGTACCAGGCGCTCTACGAGCTGAAGCAGAAGGGCATCGGCGTGTCGACCTGTGTCGGCATCGGCGGCGACCCCGTGCCCGGCACGAACTTCATCGACTGCCTCGAGCGGTTCCAGGCCGACCCGGAGACCCACGCGATCATGATGATCGGTGAGATCGGCGGCTCGGCGGAGGAAGAGGCAGCGGACTACATCGCCGCCAACGTCACCAAGCCGATGAGCGCCTACATCGCCGGCGTCACCGCTCCGGCCGGCAAGAAGATGGGCCACGCAGGCGCCATCGTCTCCGGTGGCAAGGGCACCGCCCAGGGCAAGATGGACGCGCTCGCCGCCGCCGGTGTCAAGGTCGGGCTCAACCCCACCGAAGCCGGCGAGCTCATGGCCGAGATCGTCGCCAGCCTCTGAACCTGCGATGAGCGAGCCCCCACCGGGTGGGGTGTTCGCTCATCGACGGGTCGAGCGAACGGCATCGAAAACGACAAACGCGTGAGCGGTTGGCGGTCAGTGACCGCAACCGCTCACGCGTTGTGCGTTTTCAGGTGAGCGTGCTCAGCTGGCGGGCGGAGCGGGAGGGGGAGGCGGCGGCATCTCGTCGTCGCCGTCACCGGAGGAGAAGCTCGACTTGAGCTTGTCCATGTCGGTGAGGTCCTTGAGGTTGCCGCCCTTGGCCTGGAAGTTGAGGAAGCCACCGGCAGCGGCAGCGAGGCCGGAGACGGTCGACAGGATCATGCCGATGCCGCGGCCGACGTTGCCGCCAGCGGATTCGATCAGGTCCTTGCCTTCGATCGGGTTGAAGATGATGCGGAGCAGGAGCAGCAGTGCGGCCAGCGCGGTGGCGACGAGCAGGATCATCGGCCAGGGCAACTGGTCGGACTTCAGGGTGCCCATCACCAGCAGGACCGTGATCACCGCGGACGCAATCAGCAGGATCCACGGAATCGTTCCGGTCCAGAAGAAGTCGAACACATTGCCACCGGAGCTGGAGAAGCCGAATCCGGAGATGGTGACCCACTTGAAGAAACCGAAGATCAGAATGCCAGCGCCACCTCCGATGATGAGCCAGTCCGGTGTCTTGAACTTACTGAAATCCACGTTGTTCGTCCCCTTGTCGAGTGTCTTGTCGGCGAGGCCGCCGCGTGTACGACCGTAGTCGGCACGACGAGCCTCAGATGACGATGTTGCAGAACCGTCACGATTGGTTGGCTACGGTCGGGAGGTGCCCACCGCCCTCCTCTCCGTCTACGACAAGTCCGGCATCGTCGAATTCGCCGCTGCCCTCCACGACCTCGGTTGGTCTCTCGTGTCGAGCGGCGGCACGGCACGGGCGATCGCTGATGCGGGCACGCCCGTCACCGACGTCGCGGAACTCACCGGCCTCCCGGCGATTCTCGGTCACCGGGTCGTGACGCTGCACCCGACGATCCACGGCGGCATCCTCGCCGACCCGACCAACGCGGAGCACGTCGCCGACATGGAGCACCACGGGATCGAGCCGATCGATCTCGTCGTCGTCAATCTCTACCCGTTCTCGTCGGACCCCGGAATCGAGCTGATCGACATCGGCGGACCGGCGATGGTGCGCGCCGCGGCGAAGAACCACGCACACGTCGGCGTCGTGGCCGATCCCGCCGACTACGCCCCGGTGCTCGACGAGCTCCGCTCGGACGGAGCGCTGAGTGAGGGCACGAGGCGCCGACTGGCGCGGACCGCATTCGCACAGACCGCGGCGTACGACGCGGCCATCGTGACGTGGCTCGACGAGACCTCCGCTGACGACACCGACAGCGACGTCGAGCCCGACGTCGCGCTGCCGGGCTCCATTCATCTGGCGCTCGAGCTGGCGCAGCCCCTGCGCTACGGCGAGAACCCACATCAGCAGGGCGCTCGATACCGCCAGGCGGGCGCGACCAGTTGGTGGGACTCGATGACCCAGCACGGTGGCAAGGAACTGAGCTACCTGAACGTCTTCGACACCGAAGCTGCGTGGCGCCTGGTCCACAGGTTCGATGCTCCGGCCTGCGTGGTCGTCAAGCACGCGAACCCGTGCGGCGTCGCGGTGGCCGACGACATCACCGAGGCGTACATCCGAGCGAACGCCTGCGACCCGGTGAGTGCGTTCGGCGGCATCGTCGCGGCCAATCGCACCGTGACCGCCGCGATGGCGCAGGCGATCGGGGACGTCTTCACCGAAGTGGTGATCGCCCCCGACTTCGAACCCGAGGCTCTCGAGATCCTGGCGGTGAAGAAGAACCTGCGCGTGATGTCGGCCAACCCGGCCTCGCCCCTCCCATTCGACGTTCGCCCGGTCGATGGCGGCCTCTTGATTCAGCAGCCGGATCCCGTCGCCGGGCGTGATGCGAGCTGGCGGGTCGTGACCGAGGCGCAGCCGACCGACGCGCAGTGGTCCGACCTCGAGTTCGCGTGGCAGGTGTGTGCGGCGGTGAGCAGCAACGCGATCGTGTACGTGAAGGACCTGCAGGCCTTCGGCATCGGCGCCGGGCAGCAGAACCGGCTCGACTCGGCGCGCATCGCGGCGGACCGTTCGGCCGGGCGTTCGACGGGCGGGGCGTGCGCCAGTGACGCGTTCTTCCCGTTCCGCGACGGACTCGACGCCGCGGCAGCGGCCGGCATCGGATCGGTCATCCAGCCCGGTGGATCGGTTCGCGACGACGAGGTCATCGCCGCCGCCGACGAACACGGCATCGCCATGGTCTTCACCGGTCAGCGCCACTTCAGGCACTGAACCGCGCAGGGCGGGTCGGCATCACCGCATCACGGCACGTCGGTGGCGGGCGCCGGATGGTCGGCCTCACGAGGCTCGTCGCTGGCGCTTCGCCCGCTGGCCGTCAGCGTCGAGACGGCTCGGTGGCCCCTGGTCAGCGCCGCTGGGGTCGCCTCAGTCGACTGACCCGCTCCGGCGACGACCGGCGTTACATCTGGGGTCTGACCCCTGATGTAACGGTCGTGGTGTGAGGGTCAGGTGGCGTCGGGTTCGGCGGCGGGGCCGAACTTGTTGGGCCCGGGGGTGCCCTCGAGGAGGTAGAAGACGAGCAGCACGATGCCGCCGAACGGGATCAACGAGATCAGCAGCCACCAACCCGACTTGTCGGTGTCGTGGAGCCGTCGGATCGCCAGCGCGAGGCTCGGGATGATGACGGCGGCGATGTAGATCACCACGAGGACGCCGAGGATGAGCCCCAGCCCGTCCGCAATGGCGAATCCGATGCCCATCAGGATGAGGAGCACGGCGTACGCGACGAGGTTCGCCAGGGCGAACCACCAGAACTCGGCTCGTCCTGCACGCCCGTCGAACTTCGCGAATCGCTCGGTGACGACCAGTTTCCAACTCTCGACCAGAATCATCCCACTACCCCTGACATCGTTGTGTGAACAACCGCAACGTAGCACCGCCTCGCGGCGGGGCTGCGGGATGCCCAACCGTCGGGCGCACCGGTTGATCGATCGGTAGCCTGCTGCGATGGCTCGGATCCCCGATCTCCTCGCGGCGAAACGCACGCTGTCGTTCGAGTTCTTCCCACCGAAGTCCGCCGGGGCGCACATGACGCTGGGACGCACCGTGGCCGAACTCGAACTGCTGCACCCGGACTTCGTGTCGATCACCTACGGCGCCGGCGGATCGGATCGTCACCGCACGGGAGACGTCGTCGAGTGGATGCGCGGCGAGACCGCGTGGACCCCGATGCCGCACCTCACCTGTCACGGGCACTCGCGAGCCGAGGTGGCGCTGCTCCTCGAGACCTACGAGCAGCTCGGGATCGAGAACCTCCTGGCGCTCGCCGGTGACCCACCCCGAGAGGACACGGGAGCCGTCGGCGAGTATCGCTACGCGATGGACCTGCTCGAAGACGTCGTCGCCGCGGGAAGCTTCGCTGCGGGTGTCGCGGCACACCCCGAAGTGCACCCCCGATCACCGGATCGCGAGACCGATCGCCGGCACCTCGCCGAGAAGCTCCGTGTCGCCGACTTCGCGTTGACGCAGTTCTTCTTCGAGGTCGAACACTGGGTTCGCCTCGTCGACGAGTTGGCCGCCCTCGGTGTCGAGAAGCCGATCCTGCCCGGCATCATGCCGATCACGAACAAGTCGCAGCTGAAGCGGATGGCGGACATGAGCGGTGCCGCACTGCCCACCTGGCTCGCCGATCGCCTCGACGCGACCGACGACCCCGACGAGGTCCGCCGCATCGGTGTCGACGTCGCCACGACCCTGTGCTCGGGCCTGATCGAGGCGGGCACGCCTGGCCTCCACCTGTACGCGCTCAATCGGCCCGACTCGGTCGTGCAGATCTGCATGAACCTCGACCTCGCCGCCTCCTGAGCAAGACTGGGCACTGCATGACCGCGCCGGCCGACGAAGCGAGCACCCCGACGCGAGCCTCGACGCGCCCGTTGGACCGTCTCGGTCGTCGTCGTGGCGCCCCACCGACCGACATCAGCCGGGTCCCGTACCTTCCGGGTCTCGACGGCATGCGTGCATTCGCTGTCGTCGCGGTGATGGTGTATCACGCCAACAGCGACTGGCTTCCGGGAGGGTTCCTCGGTGTCGAGGTGTTCTTCGTCATCTCCGGCTACCTGATCACCCTGCTGCTGATCGCGGAGAAGGAGCGCAGCTACACGATCGACATGAAGCGGTTCTGGATCCGGCGCGCCAAACGGCTGCTTCCAGCGCTGTTCACCCTGCTGATCGCGCTCACCATCTGGACGTCGCTCTTCGAGCGCAGTGCGCTCGGCAAGCTGCGCGGCGACGTCGTGGCGGCACTGCTCTACGTCTCGAACTACTACCAGATCTGGACCGGGGCCGGATACACGGCGTCGAACGACTTCGCCCCACTCCGGCACCTGTGGAGCCTGGCGGTCGAAGAGCAGTTCTACCTGATCTGGCCGGTGGTGATGTTCGCCCTCCTGCGCCGCGGGAGCCGCAAGGTCGCCGATCTCAGCCGATGGCTGGTGCTCGTCGCGATCGCGCTCACCGTCATCGGGGCGATGCTGTTCTACTCGGGTCCCGTCGGCACGCCTGCGCTCACGCCCGACGCCTACTGGAACGTCTTCGGGCGTCCGATCTCCAAGATCGACACCCTCTACCTCGGCACGCTCAGCCGGGCGTCCGGCCTCCTGTTGGGCGCCGCCTTCGCGATGATCTGGCGGCCGGTGGCGGTCATGCGCGGGCCACTGCGAACCAAGGGGCCCGTCCTCGACGTGGTGGCGCTGGTCGGGTTCGTCGCACTCGCGGTGATGTCGTGGAAGATCTACCTGCTCGGGCCCGACGGCGGCGACCCGTGGCTCTTCCGTGGCGGGTTCTTCGTGTGCGCGCTGGCGACGCTGATGATGGTCGCCGCAGTCACACACGAGCGTGCGGTCACCTCGAAGGTGCTGAGCCTGCCCGTGCTGCTGTGGATCGGCACCCGTTCGTACGGGCTCTACCTCTACCACTGGCCGATCTATCAGCTGATCCGCAACATCGCCGGGAAGCATCTGACGTTCTACGAGTTCGTGATCGCCATGATTGCCACGGGCATCGTCACCGAGGCGTCCTACCGGTTGATCGAGACACCGATCCGAAAGGGCACGTTCGGCTCCTCGGTCAACCGGATCTGGCGGTCGCCGACCCCCGGGCCCCGCAACGCACTCGTGGCGTCGTCGACGATCGTGCTCGCTTTGGCGGTCTTCGCCGGCATCGGACTCACGACCGCCAAGGTCGAGGAGAACGAGGTCAGCCAATCCCTCGAGCAGGGAGCCGACGCGACGTGTGACGTGATCAATGATCCGACGTGCACGGGCGCCGACGACGCAACCGACGACACCGTGGTGACCGACACCGAGGTCGATCCCACCGTGGCCGACACGACGGTGACCACCGACCCGAACGTCTCCGTCGTGGTCCCGCCGCCGACGGTCGAGACGACCACCACGACCGCCGTCCCCGCGGTCATCCCCAAGTTCACGCTCGGTGACTCGGTGATGCTCGGCGCCGCACCCGCGCTGCAGGAGCGCGGCTTCGTGGTCGATGCCGCCGAGAGCCGCCAGTTCAGCGATGGCGCCGACATCATCGGCGCGCTGCAGCAGCAGGGTCGACTCGGCGACGAGGTCGTCGTCCACCTCGGCACGAACGGTTCGATCGGCAGCGCCAGCATGACGCGGATGATGGAGTCGCTCGCCGGCGTGCCCAAGGTGCTGTTGCTCACCGTCGACGTCCCGCGCGACTGGACAGCGGGCAACAACGGACTCATCTACGACACCGCTGCTGCCTACCCGAACGTGTTCCTGCTCGACTGGGCGGCGCTCAACGACTCCTGCCCCGGGAACTGCTTCTACGACGACGGCTACCACCTGCGTCCCGACGGTCAGGTGTACTACGCCACGCTGATCGCCGACACGCTCGCCGCCGCCGGCTGACCGAGGCGGCCGTCGAACACAGCGCGATCTCGACGTCGGCATGACGTCGCTCGACGGGTCGCACGGGCAATACTGGACCGCCCCCATGTCGACGTTCGCTCCGCCGCAGGAGCCCCCCGTCGCGGTGACCGACCGCGCCCACATCAGTCGAGTCCCGTACCTCCCGGGTCTCGACGGCATGCGCGCGCTCGCCGTCGTCGCGGTGATGGTGTATCACGCCAACAGCGACTGGCTGCCGGGCGGGTTTCTCGGTGTCGAGATGTTCTTCGTCATCTCCGGGTACCTGATCACGTTGCTGCTGATCTCCGAGCGGGAGCGGTCCTACCGCATCTCGCTGCGCCAGTTCTGGTATCGACGCGCCCGACGGTTGCTGCCCGCACTGTTCACGATGATGGCGCTGGTCACCGCGTGGACCGCGCTGTTCAAGTACGAGGCGCTCGGCCAACTGCGAGGCGATGTGTTCGCCGGGTTCTTCTACGTCTCGAACTGGTATCAGATCTTCACCGGCCTCGGCTACACCGCCGCGGGCGACTTCGCCCCGCTCCGTCATCTGTGGAGCCTCGCGGTGGAGGAGCAGTTCTACCTGTTCTGGCCGGTCGTGATGATCTTCCTGCTCGGCCGCAGCGGCACTCGCCGCGTCGCCGACGTCAGCCGTTGGCTGTTCATCGCTGCCATCGTGATCACGGTCGTCGTTGCCGTGCTGTTCTACCCGGGTCCCATCGCCGACCCGAGCATCACCCCCGACGCCTACTGGTGGTTCGGTGACCGCCCGATCAACAAGATCGACACGCTCTACCTCGGAACCATCGCCCGGCTCGGTGGGCTCCTGCTCGGCTCCGCGTTCGCAATGGTGTGGCGGCCGCTGGCGATCGTGCGCGGTCCGCTCCGCTCGAAGGGCCGCTGGTTCGACGTCGTCGCGCTCGGATCGTTCGTCTTCATCGGGTGGCTCTGTTGGAACACCTACCTGGCGACACCGGCCGGAGCGGATCCCTTCCTGTTCCGCGGCGGGTTGTTCCTCACCGCGCTGGCGACGGTCGCGATCATCGCGGCAGTCACGCACCGCGGCGCCTGGTCGAACCGGCTGCTCGGCAACCCGGTGTTCCGGTATGTCGGCACCCGGTCGTACGGGCTGTACCTGTACCACTGGCCGATCTACCAGATGATCCGTGGTGTCGCCGGCAACAAGTTGACGGTGGGCCAGTTCGCCTACGCGTTGCTCCTCACCGCAATCATCACCGAGTTGTCGTATCGCCTGATCGAGACGCCGATCCGCAACGGGAACTTCGCCGCGGGATGGAAGCGGATCCGCACAGGGAGCGCACGAGCCCCGAAGCTCGCATTGGCAGGTGGAACGGCGCTCACCGCCGTCGTCGGCCTCGCGCTGATGGCCACGCTCGTGACGGCGCCGCTGGAACAGAACGAGATCGCACAGGCGCTCGACGCGGGCGAGGAGTTCACCACCGACCTGCTCGATGCCGATGTTCCCGTGGCGTCCACCAGCACCACCACCACGACGACCTCGAGCACCACGACCTCCGTTCCCGCCGTCGACCCGGCGCCCACGGGCAGCGACCCGCCGGGTTCGGCCGGTCCCACCACCGTGGCGCCCACGACCGCACCGCCGACCACGACTCCACCGACCACGGTGCCGCCGCCGACCACCGCTGCGCTCGCGCCCGTGACGCAGTTGGGGGTGGTCACGAGCCTCGAGGGGCTCGCCCCGCTGACGATCCCGCCCACGACATCGGGCTTCCCGCTCGTCGCGCTCGGCGACTCGGTGATGCTCGGTGCCGCCGAGGAACTCCAGGCGCGCGGCTTCCAGGTCGATGCTGCACAGAGCCGTCAGATGAACACCTTCGTACCGACGATGGCGACGCTGCGCGACAACGGCACGTTCGGGCCCGTGGTCGTCATCCATCTCGGCACGAACGGACCCTTCAGCGATCAGACGCTCAGCGACATGTTGGCAACGGTGGCCGACGTACCCGTCGTCCTCCTGCTGACCGCCAAGGCCGACCGGGGCTGGGTGGCCGACAACAACGCCCGTCTGCGCGCGGTCCCGGCGTCCCACCCGAACGTGTCCGTGATCGACTGGGAGTCGCTGTCTGCCGGATGCGAGGGCACCTGCTTCTACGACGACGGCATCCATCTGACCCAGTCGGGCCAGAACTACTACGCCGACATGATCGGCACGGTCCTCGGTCAGATCTGATTCGCCGATCGGAGCGATCGCTGGTTCGCTTGGGTGCCGGTCCGTGGTGGGCCTACGCTCGGGGGCATGACCACTCCCGTTCGTGTTGCCGTCACAGGTGCCGCTGGCCAGATCGGCTACAGCCTCCTCTTCCGTATCGCATCGGGCTCGATGCTCGGCCCCGACACGCCGATCTCGCTGCAACTGCTCGAGATCACCCCGGCGCTCGGAGCGCTCGAAGGCGTGCGGATGGAACTCGACGACTGTGCGTTCCCGCTGCTGTCCGAGGTCGTCTGCACCGACGATGCCGACACGGCGTTCGGTGACGCCGACGTCGCCATTCTCGTCGGCTCGATGCCCCGCAAGGCCGGCATGGAGCGCGCCGACCTGCTGTCGGCCAACGGTGGCATCTTCAAGCCGCAGGGCGAGGCGCTGTCCCGCTCGGCCAAGAAGGACGTCAAGATCCTCGTCGTCGGCAACCCCGCCAACACCAATGCGCTGATCGCCCAGCGCAACGCCGCCGATCTCGATCCGGGCCGCTTCACCGCGATGACTCGACTCGACCACAACCGTGCGATGTCGCAGCTCGCGCAGCGTCTCGACGTGTCGGTGAACGACATCAAGAAGATGACGATCTGGGGCAACCACTCCACGACGCAGTTCCCCGATCTGTTCCACTGCGAGGTCAACGGTGCGAGCGCGTACGACGCCGTCGGCGACCAGGACTGGTACGACTCCAGCTACATCCCGACCGTCGCCAAGCGTGGCGCGGCGATCATCGAGGCCCGTGGTGCCTCCTCGGCGGCGTCTGCTGCTTCCGCTGCCGTCGACCACATCCGCGACTGGACGCTCGGCACCCCCGAGGGTGACTGGGTCTCGATGTCGATCGTCAGCGATGGCAGCTACGGCGTCCCAGAGGGCATCATCTCCTCGTTCCCGTGCGTCTGCAAGGACGGCGAGTACGGGATCGTCCAGGGTCTCGACATCGACGACTTCAGCCGCGCCAAGATCGACGCCTCCGCCGAGGAACTCGTCGGTGAGCGTGACGCGGTCGCCGAACTCGGCCTGATCTGAGCATCGTCGGGCGCGTCCGAGGCGTCTGATCCGCCATCGTCGGTGGCGCAGCAGCAGGCGCTCAGCGCCACCGACGAAGTGCCCGGCTCGCCGGAACGGCATCGATGAATGTCTGCCGCAGGGCCGGGTCGGCGATCGACCTGGCGGTCTCCCGGTGCATCTCCGTTGCCTCAGCGAGGGCGTGGGCGCCGATCGGATCATGTCGCCCCAGCACCTCGACGAGGTCGAGCCGTGAGTCGATCGGCCATGGGAGTCGGGGTGCCTGCTCGCCGGACATCAGGTCCCAGCAACGGAGCGCTTCGTCCCGAGCGCGTTCCGTCCGACCTGCAGCCGCATCGATGCGGGCTCCGATGAGGCGTGCCGTGATGGCGAAGTGATCCGCGTTGCGAGAGCCAGCGACCTCCACGAGTTCCTCGGTCGCCAACGTTGCCTGGTCGAGGCGCCGTACCCGCAACAGCATCCGTGACCACGGCACGAGGCTGTAGAGCAAGCCGTAGTTGTCGTTGTGTTGCCGCCCGAGCGCGATGCCTCGCGACATCATGTCCTCGGCGCCGCCATCGCCCAGGCCGTCGAGACATTCGGCCAGTTGAACCAGGAGGTAGCCCTCCTGGAGCAGGTCGCCGGTGCGGTGGACGATCTCGAGCGCTGCTTCGGTGAACTGCCGAGCAGTGCCGTAGTCGCCGACGAGGATCAGCGACGCGCCGACGTTGCCGTGCAGGTACGAGTCGAGTTGGCGATGCCCGATCTTCTCCGCGAGTTCGAGCGCGCGGCGATCCGATTCGAGGGCCTTCCAGATCAGATACTGCTCGGCGTAGGTGGGTGCGAGGTAGCTGTGGACCCGACTCTGTCCCGAGGGATCGTCCAGGTCGACGAACAGCTGCAGGGCCCGCTCGAGCTCGACGGTCGCTTCCTCGAATCTTCCACTGTTGGTGTGTGTTCGCCCGCGTGTCGCGGTGATCCACGCGTCGAGCAGCGGGTCCTGCGCGGCTGACTCCTCGGATGCCAGTCGAAGCGAGACGTTGGCGCACTCGGCGTCCTGGCGCAGAATCGCCGAACGGGCACGGTGCAGCAGTGCCCATGCGCGGTCGGCCGAGCGTTCGGGACGCCCGTCCAGAAGTTGGAGCGCCCGCGTGCACAACGCGTCGGCGGTCAGGTCGTTCATCACCGAACAGAGCTGATCGGCTCGACGCACCAGGAACGTCGCCTCGTCGACCCCACCTCTCGGCTGCAGGCGTCCGTCGTCGAATGCTTCGATCGTCAGGCCGATCAGCGCTGCGCTGTCGATCATCGTGCCGACCGCCTCGAACAGCTTGCACAAGCCGTCGAGCGCGTCACCGAGCTCGGTCACCAGATCGTGCGCGATCGCGCGGCTCCAGGCGACGCGAAAGTTGTCCAGGTCGGTCCTCAGCGCGTCGGCGAGCCTGCCGGAACCCCACGTTCCGAGATCCGGTGCCGCGGTTGCAAGCCGATTCAGATAGTGCCTGGCGTGAGCAATCTCCGCGTCGTCTCGCTGTTGATCGGTGAGCGAGGCCGCCGCTGCCTGACGCACGACCTCGTGGAAGCGGTAGCGGCCAGCGCCCTCCTCGACGAGCAGCGATCTGCGGGCGATCGAGCTGGCGGCCACCGGATCGCCGGTCAGAACGGCGGCCGCTCGCCGATCGAAGCCGCCGCGTGTCGCAGCCAAGCGAGCCAAGCTGGTCTGTTGCCTGGTGTCGAGCAGCTCCCACGACTGGTCGAACACTGCGGCAAACGAGGCATGACGCTGCGGCACGTCGCGCTGGGTCGAGCCAGGAAGTGCAGCGGTGGCTTCCAAGGCGTCGACGACCTCCGTCACCGAGAAGTGCCGCATGCGGCTCGCTGCCAGCTCGAGGTGCAGCGGCATGCCTTCGACCAGCCGACACAGCCGAACGACATCGGCAGTGTTGTCGTCGGTCAGTGAGAATGTCTTGTCGACCCGATAGGCACGGTCCACGAACAGCCGGACGGCTCCGAAGTCGTCGGGAACGTCGTCTTCGGCGGCCGGAACCGGAAGGCCACGAACCTCCACCACGTCTTCGACGGTGAGGTCGAGCGGCTGACGGGTCGTGGTCAGCAGCGTGGTGTGTGGGCATCGTTCGAGCAGGTCTGCCAGGTTGTCGACGATGTCGTCAGCCAGGTGTTCGAGATTGTCGAGTGTGATGAGGCAGCGTCGTGTGCCGAGTGCCGACACGAGTTGCTGGGTCGGTGGGGAGGTGCCGCCTCCTCCGCCGGGGCTCACCAGTGCAGTGACCACCGAGAGGGCCTCGGCGGTGGAGCCCACGCCCGCCAGCGAGGCGAACACCACCATGTCGAAGTGGGGATGCACTCGATCGATGGCAGCGATCGACAACCTCGTCTTTCCCACCCCGCCGGGACCAGCGAGTGTCACGAGCCGCTGATCGCCGCCCGACAAGCGCTCGACGATGAGGTCGACCTCGGCCTCGCGACCGAAGAACGGTGTCAGCGCTGGCGGGAGGCCGCGGATGTCGGCGTCGTGCCGACGAGCGTGTCTGGCCTCGCCGACGTCGATGCGCGTCGCGAGCGCCACCGTCTTCGGCTCCGGGGTCAAGCCCAGCTCCGAAGCGAGCAGACGTGTGCAGTGGTCGAACTGGGCGAGGGCCGCCGAGCGGCCGCTGGTGTGTTCGAGTGCCTCCATCATCTGTCGATGTGCCGCCTCGTTCCAGGGCTCGATCTCCAGGACGCGCCCTGCCAACTCGATCACACGGGTCCACTCGTTCGCCGACGTTGCTCGATTCGACGCAGCGGTCAGGTCGAGGAGCGCAGTCGAGCGAAGGCTGTGCCGGCGCGCCCGAACCCAGTCGTCGAAGAGTTCGGCGCCATCGGGGTCGACGCCGACGAGGAAGTCTCCGCCGTACCACCGCAGCGTGTCGTCCGCATCCCCGTGTTCCACGAGCGCGACGTCGTACCGAGGTGCCACCGCGAGCCACAGTGATCGGCGATCGGCCTCGACCACGCCGGGGAGCACTCGTCGCGTCTTCGTCAACGCCAGCCGGAGATTGGCTCGGGCCCGCTCCTCGGTGAGGTCGGACCACAGCAGGCCTGCGAGCTCGCTGCGCGAGACCGGGCGATCGGCATCGGCCAGGTAGACCAGCACGGCCAGCGCCTTGTCTGGCAGCGCCCGATCGACGCGTCTGCCGTCGCAGCGGACGTCGAGTCCGCCGAGCGTCGTCAGCTCCACCGCCGAGGGGGCGCCATGGCGACCGCTGGCCGATTCCATGGGGCGACCATAGGTCAGGCCCCGACCTCGGTGTCCGGCCGCTGGTGCTGCGGGCTCGACGGCCGACGGAAAACGGTACGGAAACGGTGGTTCAGCGATGGTGGGTCCACTGCCGGATGGGCCGGCATCGAGCACACGGAGGACTTCATCATGACCATCACCGGCACGACACCCGAGACCACAGCGATGCCAGCAGGACCGCCACCGCCGGCGATCGCCCTGCAACTCGCCAGTGGGTTCATCGCGAGCCAGGCGGTGTACGTCTTCACCAAGTTGGGCATGGCCGATGCCCTCGCCGGTGGACCTCGACCGGCCGAGGTCGTTGCGACTCGACTCGGGACGAGCCCGGATCAGACCCGGCGCTTGCTGCGTACTCTCGCCGGCTTCGGGGTCGTCGACGAGGTGGCGACCGAGACGTACCAGCTGACGCAGGTGGGAGAGCTGTTCCGCAACGAGCCGGGCTCGCTCGCCGACCTCACGACGATGTGGATGGAAACGCACTACATCCCGTTCGCCGGCATGACGGGCACGGTCGCCGATGGGAGATCCGCGTTCCAAGCCCTCGAAGGCGAGGACTACTGGTCGTGGTTGCAGCACAACGAAGGCACCGCAGAGTTGTTCAGCCGGGCAATGGGAAGCTTCGGCGCTCAAACACAGACGGCAGCGGTCGCCGCGTTCGACTTCTCCCCGTACGAGCGAATCGTCGACGTCGGAGGCGCCCATGGCTCGTTTCTCGCATCAGCGCTGGCGAGCAGCGACACGTCACGCGGCGTCCTGTACGACCTGCCGCACGTCGTCGACACGGCCGGACCGTTCTTGCAGGGAGTCGAGGTCGACCATCGTGTCGAGTGCATCGGTGGGGACTTCTTCGAGTCGGTGCCGGCTGACGGTGACGCCTATCTGCTGTCACTGATCCTGCACGACTGGGACGATGCCGACTGTGTGCGAATCCTCAGCACGATCCGGCAGGCGATTCCATCGCACGGAGTCCTGCTTGTCCTCGAGAACGTCATCCCCGACGGCAACGAGCCACACCTCGGCAAGGTCATCGACATGATCATGATGACGATCCTCAACGGCACGGAGCGCACCCGGGCCGAGTACTCGGTGCTCCTGCGTGAGGCCGGCTTCAGCATCGACGAGGTCGTGGCCACGCAGGCACCCACGAGTCTCATCGTCGCCCGGCCCTCGGCGACATCGTCGCCGCGGGACACACGGTGATCAGCAAGATCGAGGAGACCATGGGCAGGCCGGGGGCGGATCGGCATTCGGCCGGTTTCCGGGCGCCGTGTACTCTCGGCGGGGCCGGGTCCCATTGGCCCGCTGCGACCCGATCAGAGAAGAGCGACTCACATGGTTCATCAACACGTATCCGATGACGACTACGTCGATCCGGCATATGCCGGCCGATTGAGCCATGCGCCGATCCCGAAGAACCGCCTGGCCGACGGCGAGGCGCCGGCGGAGGCCGTCTACCGGATGATTCACGACGAGCTGCTGCTGGACGGCAGCTCGCGTCTGAACATGGCGACCTTCGTCACGACGTGGATGGAGCCCGAAGCCGAACGGCTGATGGCCGAGACGTTCGACAAGAACATGATCGACAAGGACGAATACCCGCAGACCGCCGAGATCGAGCGGCGCTGCGTCAACATCGTCGCCAACCTGTTCAACGCGCCGACCGAGGGCGACGCGATCGGTGCGTCGACGATCGGTTCGAGTGAGGCGGTCATGCTGGCCGGCCTCGCGATGAAGTGGACCTGGCGGGCCCGGCGCGAAGCCGCCGGCCTGTCGACCGATCGGCCGAACATGGTGATGGGTTCCAATGTGCAGGTCGTGTGGGAGAAGTTCTGCCGGTACTGGGACGTCGAGCCGCGGTACGTGCCGGTCACCGAGAACCGGTTCGTCGTCGCCCCCGACGACGTGATGGAGCGTGTCGACGAGAACACCATCGGCGTGATCCCGATCCTCGGAGCGACCTACACCGGCGAGTTCGAGCCGATCAAGGAGATCCACGATCGGGTCGTCGCCTACAACACGGAGAACGGGACCGACGTTCCGATCCACGTCGATGCTGCCAGCGGCGGGTTCGTCGCCCCCTTCCTCCACCCCGACCTCGAGTGGGACTTCCGGTTGCCGCAGGTCAAGTCGATCAACGTGTCCGGTCACAAATACGGCTTGACGTACCCCGGTATCGGCTTCGTGATCTGGCGATCCAAGGACGACCTGCCCGAGGACCTGATCTTCCACGTGAACTACCTGGGCGGCGACATGCCCACGTTCACCCTCAACTTCTCGCGTCCGGGCAACCAGATCATCGGTCAGTACTACAACTTCGTTCGTCTCGGGTTCGACGGGTACCGCCGGATCATGGAGTACCTGCGTGATGTCGCGCTGCACCTGTCGAGCGGGATCGCGGCGATGGGCCCGTTCGACGTCGTGAGCGATGGCTCCGCAACGCCGGTGCTCGCGTTCCGGGTGAAGGATCCGTCGAAGTTCACGGTGTTCCACGTGTCCGATCAGCTCCGAATGGGCGGCTGGCAGGTCCCCGCGTACACAATGCCGGAGAACGCCACGAACGTCGCCGTGCTGCGCATCGTGGTGCGGGAAGGATTCGGGATGGACCTGGCCGACGACCTGCTGTCGGCGATCGCCAAGGCGGTCGACCACCTCGAGAAGTACCCGCCGTCGCATCCTCCGCTGGAGCCAGGTTTCAGCCACACGTGACAGCGGGTCGGCTCGACGACGTCCTGGCATCGTGATGCGATGGCATCGTGAACTGACCTGGAACCCGCGCGACCTCGCTTGGCGCGTCGCTGCGCTGTTCATGGTCGGTTCGACCCTGTTCGCACTCGGGTCCTTCCCGCCGTACTCGCAGCTCGTCGATGGTCGGATCGTCGGCATCACGTTCGTCGTCGGGTCGATCTTCTTCACCAGCGCCGGGTACAGCCAGTTCCTGCAGGCGATCAACGAGCCGACGGAGGACGATTCGACCCCGCGTGCCTTCCGCTTCTTCGCGTGGCAGCCGGGGAGCCTCGGGTGGTGGGCGACGTTCGTGCAGCTGATCGGCACCCTGTTCTTCAACGCCAACACGATCTTCGCGACGGTGGAGACGTTCACCGTCGAACAGGAGAACCGGTTGGTGTGGGGGCCGGACTTCCTCGGTTCGATCGCGTTCCTCGTCGCCAGTCACTGCGCGTGGCTGGCGGTGTGCCACCGAGTCTGGTGTGTCCGCCGCGACGATGTCGACTGGTGGGTGGCCCTGCTCAACTACGTCGGGTCGATCTGGTTCATGGCGTCAGCGATCGCCTCATTGACGCTGACGACGACGGGCAAGCCGCTCAACATCGCGCTGGTCAACAGCGGCACCTTCCTCGGTGCGGTCTGCTTCTTCGTCGGCGCCTACCTGCTGCTGCCCCCGCACGACCGCGCCGACACGGTCTCGGCCACCTAGCCCCTGCCACCATCGGGCCGACCCGCCACCGGCCCGACGGCGGGACAGATGTCAGGGAGCGACGGTGAACTCGAGGCCGATGTCGCCGGACTTGATGACGAGGGTGTCGCCATCGATCTCGTAGGTGACCTCACCGTCGAGCACCGAGAGCACCGCTGCTTCCAGCTCGTTGATCTCCGGGACGCAGGCCCGCCTCGTGGTCGCGAGGGGGCCGAAGGTGAGCGTGCTGTCGGTGACCTCGACGCTGCCGGAGCCGGTGTTGCAGCCGGTGTCGACGGCTGCGGTCCCGTCGGTGATCGTCAGTGACGCTGCTGAGTCGACGGGAGTGCTGGTGATCGCTTCATTGGCGATCGTGCCGGTCACGATCCACGTGGTTCCCTCGATGGAGGGAGCCTCGACCTCGGCAAAGGTCATCGTGACGTCGCCGCCCTGGAGTGTCAGGATGTCTTCGTCGAGACCGATGCTCGGAGCGTCGGTCAAGAACTCGTTGAGCCAGGTGTCCTGCTCCATCAGCGCCTCGTCGCAGCCCATCATGGTCTGGAACATCTCGCCGACCACGAGATCGCCGTCATCCACGGAGTAGTCGCCGCCGAGGCTGTTGCATCCGGCGGTGGCGCCCAGGGTGCCGTCGTCGAAGCCGAGCTGGATCACGGTGTCTGCGACGAGCTCGTGTCCCTCCACTTCGGTGGACACGAACCGCCGTCCATCGAGATCGGCAGCCGTCGGGACGTTGCCGCTGGTGTCACCGTCGTCGCTGCCGCAGGCGGCGAGCATGAGAGCAGTGATGGCGATCGCGCTGAGAGCGAGTCGTGGGGTCATGTTGATGTGACGTTTCTCGTGATGATCCGGTTCCCGGTGAACGTCGGATCACGCGATCATGACACAGCGACAGCGCAGCCGATCTGCATCATCTGGTCGACACCCGCACGCAGATCCTCGTCGCTGATTCTGACCGTGTCGCCGCTCTCACCGAGCATGTCGCTCACGGTCATGATGGCCAACGATTCGACCCGCTTGACGGCGCCGACCGTGTACATCATCGCCGCCTCCATCTCGACGCCGATGTGGCCGAGACGCTTCCACCTGGCGAACGTGCCGGGATCGGGGTCGTAGAACATGCCCGAGGTGACGACCGAACCGACGTGCACCGCGCCGGAGGACTCCTCGCGTGCGAGCCGGACGGCGGTTTCGGCCAGCGCGAACGTGGCGCTCGGCGCGAAGCCGTCCATCGCCGCGTATCGGATCGGGGTCTGGTCGTCAGCGGACGCGGCGATCGCAACGACGGTGTCGCCCATCGCCATGTCGTCGCCGAGCCCACCGCACGTACCGACGCGCACCAGCCGCTCGACCCCCAGCATGATCAGCTCCTCGAAGACGATGCCTGCGCTCGGGCAGCCCATTCCGGTGGACTGCACGCTGATCGGGCGACCCTCGTAGGTGCCCGTGTAGCCGAGCATTCCCCGCTCGGCGTTGACCTGGCGGAAGCCCGGGTCGAAGAACGTCTCGGCGATGTAGGTGGCCCGCAGGGGATCGCCGGGGCACAGGACGTTGGGGGCGTAGTCGCCCTCGTTGGCGCGAAGATGGATCGGCATGCGCCGAGCGTAGGTGGTGGGTCGCTCGACCGTCACGATCGGTGTCTGACCCCAGACGTGATCGCGGCGGGAGCGGCGGCTACTTGAGGAACTTGCTGGTGGTGTTGTCGGCGAGGACCTTGCCGCCCGTCTGGCACGTCGGGCAGTAGTTGACGGTGTAGCCCGAGTACTCGACCGCTCGAACGGCGTCGCCGCAGTCGGGGCAGGGGTCGCCGGTGCGGCTGTGCATCGCGCTCGGCCGGTCCTTCGACGAGCTCATGTCGCCTCGTTGGCGTTCGAACTCGAGGCTTTCTGCGGTGCACGATCTGATCGCATCGGCGACGACGGCGGCGCCCTCAGCGCCGAGCTTGCGGGTGTTCGCGAACGGGGAGAGGCGCGCCCGATGGCAGATCTCGTTCGCCAATCGTCGCCCGATGCCCGCCACCATCCGTTGATCGCGCAGGAAGCCGTGGACGCGCATCGAGTGCTCGGCGAAGAGCGCGGCGAGTTCGGCATCGGTGACCTGCTCGGCATCCGGTCCGAGGCGGTCGAGCGGGGGAGTGTTCTCCAGGTCGTCGTTGGGAAGGCACCACACCCCGGCGCGACGTTCCTTGCCCTGTTCGGTGAGCAGCAGCGCCGCGTCGTCGACGCTGCCATCGTCGTGCTCGGTCGGCTCGAAACCGAACCGGGCCTGGCCACCGCGCGGCTTCATCGAGTGCTTCTCGTCGGGGACGAGCCGGCCGCCCTGCATGAGGTGGACGACGAACGTCACCGGCTCGAACTCGAGCAGCAGGTACTTCCCGCGGCGTCCAACGGCGATCAGCGGGGAGCCGTAGGCCGTCTCCGGTGCGGGCACCGCCGTCTTCAGTGCCGTGAAGTTGAACGGCGTGAACTTCGTCAGCGTGCGGCCCGCGAAGCGCTCGGTCAACCGTTCGGCGTGCGCCTGGATCTCGGGCATCTCCGGCATGGCGTCTCAGTGCTGGTGCAGCGAGGTGATCACTCGTAGCTGGTCTGTTCGCGCACGGTCGCGAACACGGCGTCGAGGGCCCCGAAGACGGGCTGGGAGTCGAGCAGGCGTTGCTGATCGCCGAAGAGCAGGATGCGTCCACCGATGAAGGCTTCCTGGGCATTGAGTTCGCCGGTGGCGACCGCCACCGCCGTCTCCCAGTCCTGCTGCATCTTGACGTCTTCGGGGTCGGCGGGTCCGGCACCGAACGATGCGTCGCCGTCGCCGACGCGCAGGTGGTAGGTGACGTCACCTTCGGGACCGTCGGTGACGACCTGCGTGACGCCGATGCTGTGGGTCTCCGCGATCTCGCGGAGCTGATCGTTGGCGGCGACCTCGGTGGAGAGCGCGCTGATCCAGTCGAGGCTGAGATATCGGATCATCTCCGTAGTCTGCCTGATCGTGCCCACGTTCACCGACGGCCGTCACGCCGATGCCGAGATCGAGGAGTGGGTGTTCGCTGCATGGACGGCCGACGGCACGCTCGGCGTGATCTCCGGACACCGCCTCGTCGGACGAACCGCCTGGTACTGGGCGGCGCTCGCACGAGCCGGCATGCCGTTGCTGCACATCACCGACTTCGAGGTGCCGGTGCGCAGTGATCCGTTCATCGTCAAGGGCGAGGCGCTCTGGGCGGAACACTTCCGTGATGCACCGATGGCACAGTGGTCCGTCGGCAACGAGACGTACGCCTCCGCGTTGGCGGACCCCGACGACGCGCTCGGACGGGCGTACGGCGTCCCGACGCCAATCGCGTTCGATCTCGAGTGGTACGCCACCGGTGAACCGACACCGATCAGCGGTGACACCGACGGTCGCGTCCGCGTGCCCGCCGATGGGCCCGGTTCCGGCACGGCCGGCGACGACCGGTCGCCGACCGGCTACGAACAGGTCGGTGTGGTGCATGGTGCGATCGACGTGCTCGGCGAACCCCGGCTCGAACTCGTCGAGATCCCGGCGCACCGCTGGCACCGATGGACGGGCCGCCCCGATGATGCAGGCGACCCGTCCACGCAGCGGATGCCGCCGTTACCCCTCGGCGCGACCGTCGCCCACACTGGCGTGCGTGCGCCCTTCGTCTTCCCCGACGGTTCCGTCAGCGACCTGGTGCTCACCACGAATGGCTGGCTCGGGCGCCGCGAACGCCGACGTGGTTGACCGGCGGCGGCGACGTCCGACCAGCAACACGATGCCGCCGACGATCGCCGCGACCAGCAGGAACGGCGAGGCGACCGCGATGATCAAGCCGATCGTGAAGAGCACGCCGAGAAAGACCTCCCAGCCCGTCGTGAACGCATCGGTGATCCCGTCGGCGTCGTCGCTCTCGACGATCACCGGCGTCGGCGTGTACTGCAGATCGACGGTCAGCGTCGAGAGTTCGACTCGCTGATCGACGTTGCGTTGCGCCGCCAGCAGTTGCTCGAGCGCGATCGTTCGTTCCGTGATCACCCGTTGGATGTCGACGACGTCCTGGAACGCCGTGGCGTCCTCGAGGAGACCCTCGAATCGTTCGATCGTGTTGCGCTCGACGCGGATTCGGATGTCGAGATCCACCAGTTGGTCGGTCACGTCCTCGGCGTTCTGCGTCCGGCCGATCAGTGTGCCGGCGACACCGTCGAGGTCGGCGATCAGTGTGTCGAGCCCGGTCGGCGCGACCTTGATCACGATGCGGGCGTTGCCGTCGACGGTGCCGTCCTCGTGTTCGTCGCCGATGTTGACGTCGGCGGTGTAGACCACGGCCCCGTTCCGGCGCACCACGTCGAGCGTGTCGTCGACGGCATCACGAATGTTCGGCGTCCCGATGCGCACCCCAGCGTCGATGGCGATCGCTCGGCCGAGCGTGT
>JBAWHL010000480.1:0-4474 GCA_049593815.1 Ilumatobacteraceae bacterium
TCACCGACCTCCCCTCGCGGGGTGTCGGTGACGCGGCGGCGTCTCGGTTCGCGCACCACCTCGTGTGGCCGCATCGCCGGCCGGACACGGTTGGTTCGATCCTGGTCGCCGGTTGTGGGACCTCCCAGGCGGTCCGCCAGGCGGTGGCCCACCCCGAAGCGCGTGTCGTGGCGATCGATGTCGCGGCGAACAGCATCGAGCACACGAACGAGTTGGCTCGGCGCCACGGGGTCACCAACCTCGACGTCCACCACCTGGCCATCGAAGACGTCGTTGACCTGGGCGAACAGTTCGATCTCGTCGTGTGCACGGGCGTGCTCCACCATCTGGCCGACCCGGGCCGAGGGCTGCGATGCCTTCGCGATGTGCTCGCTCCCGGTGGCGCGATCAAGCTCATGGTGTATGCCCGCTACGGCCGCACCGGCGTCTACATGATGCAGGACTACTGCCGACGTCTCGGCGTGGAACCGACGAGCGACGAGCTCGCCGACCTCGTCGCGACGCTGAGCGAACTCCCGCTCGGTCATCCGCTCGGGCGGCTCCTGCGCGAAACGCGCGACTTCGCGGACGACGATGCCGTGGCCGATGCGTTGCTCAATCCACGCGATCGCGCCTATTCCGTGCCGGAGTTGTGCGAGCTGATCGACGATGCCGCCCTGCGCTTCGGACGGTGGGAACGTCAGGCGCCGTACCTGCCCGATTGCGGATCGGTCAGCGAGACACCGCATGCGGCGCGCATCGCGGCCATGCCTCCGACCGAGCAGTACGCCGCGCTCGAACTCTTTCGCGGCACGATCGCCCGACACACCGCGGTGGTCTTCGACGCCAGCGACGACGCGTCGGGAGCCCTCGACTTCGCGAGCGGACCGGTCGCCGGTTGGATTCCGCTGCGTGCCCCGACCGTCGTGACCGTCCAGGAGCGGTTGCCCCCAGGTGTCGCCGCGGCGCTGATCAACAGAGCCCACACCGACACCGACCTCGTGTGTTTCGTCGACCGAGCGGAGCTCGACGTGTTCGAGGCGATCGATGGCACCCGGACCATCGCCGACCTCGGGGCCCGAGCAACGGCGTTCGTGGAACGATGGTGGCGTCACGACCTGGTGTCGATCGATGCATCGGAGGCGGCGTGAGTCCGAGCACATCCCACGACATGGTCGTCGTCGCCGCTGCCACGTTCGCGATGGGCTCCGACGCGCACTACCCCGAGGAGGCGCCGGTCCACCGCGTGCACGTCGACGAGTTCGCCATCGATCGGTTCGAGGTGACGAACTCGCAGTACGCGCACTTCGTCGAGTCGACCGGTTGGGTGACGGTGGCCGAGCGGCCGCTCGATCCCGCCGACTACCCGGGAGCGCCAGCGGAGAACCTCGTCGCGGGGTCGTTGGTGTTCTTCCCGACGCCCGGACCGGTCGATCTCCGGCACCTGAGCCAGTGGTGGGCCTGGACGCCTGGCGCGTGCTGGCACACCCCGGAAGGCCCATGCTCGGGCATCGACGACCGCATGGACCATCCGGTCGTCCACGTCGCCCACGAGGACGCGGCCGCGTACGCGTCATGGGCGGGCGCGCGCCTGCCCACCGAGGCCGAGTGGGAGTGCGCCGCTCGCGGTGGGCTCGACGGCGCGCCGTTCACCTGGGGAGACGAACCGCGCCCTGCTGGTCGGATCATGGCCAACACGTGGGATGGACTCGACTTTCCCTGGCGCTCGACGGGGGAGTCGGGATTCGTCCGCACCGCGCCGGTGGGGTCCTTCCCACCGAACGGGTACGGCCTGCACGACATGGCCGGCAACGTCTGGGAGTGGACCGACGACTTCTGGGCCGAGCATCCCGACGACGCCGCAACGCCGTGTTGCGTCCCGAACAACCCCCGCGGCGGCGATCTCGAGGCGAGCTTCGATCCGGCGCAACCGCAGTTCCAGGTGCCTCGCAGAGTCATCAAGGGGGGCTCACACCTCTGCGCCGACAGTTACTGTCTGCGCTACCGGCCCGCGGCACGCCGCCCGCAGATGGTCGACACCGGCATGAGTCACGTCGGGTTCCGCTGCGCGTGGACCTCGGCCGCGACGACCAGCCCAACTCCCGACCACCCCGCCAGAAATCACCCCCAGGAGGAAACATGACCAACCGACTTCCATCGTGGCGTCCCGGACCGACCCGCGACGCGCTGATCGCATTTCTCGACGGCGTCGGCGACGCTCCCGTCGACGAGCGTGTCGCCTATGTCGACAACGACGGAACGATGTGGTGTGAGAAGCCGACCTACGTGCAGCTCGACTTCTTCGTCGATGCGCTGCAGCAGCGTGTCGAGGTCGATCCGTCCCTGCGCGACCGCCCGGAGTTCGCGGCGGTGCTGAGCGGGGACATGGCGGCGATCGGACAGATCGGTCTGGCGAAGGTCGCCGGGGCGCTCGCCGCACTGTTCGACGGGCAGACGCCCGAGGAATTCGGCGCGGCAGTGGACGACTTCCTCGGCCGATACCACCACCGCACGACCGGTGCAGCGCTCGCCGGGGTCGTGTACGCGCCGATGCTCGAACTGCTCGACGAGTTGCGGGCGCTCGACTTCACCATCGGCATCGTCACCGGCGGTGGCACCGAGTTCGTCCGCCAGGTGAGCAAGCGGCTCTACGCAGTCGAGCCCGGCATGGTCGTCGGCACGTTGATCGGGTACGAGTTCGGTCGGGACGACGACGGTCACCCGATCGTCAGGCGGACCGCGGCCGAGACGGGGACGGCGAACGAGGGCGGGGCCAAGGTCGAACACATCTATGCCCAGATCGGCCGCGCCCCGCTGCTCGCAGCCGGCAACTCCGGCGGCGACCGCGAGA
Source organism: Ilumatobacteraceae bacterium (assembly GCA_049593815.1). Lineage (GTDB taxonomy): Bacteria > Actinomycetota > Acidimicrobiia > Acidimicrobiales > Ilumatobacteraceae > Sva-07. The sequence goes on from JBAWHL010000480.1 coordinate 2,831, forward strand.
TGCTCGAGTGGGCGCAGGCCCATCCCCGCGGGGGACTCGCCGTCCTGGTCGATCACGACGATGCAGAGCGCGAGTTCTCCTACGAGAGCAAGGCGGCGACGTTCGAGGACGACGAGCCGATCACGACCGTCGGAGAACGTCTCGGCTGGCTCGTCGTCAGCATGCGCGACGACTGGAGCACGATCTTCGCCTGACGAGCGCGACCCGCGGCGCACATGAGCATCTGGACGGCGTCGGTCTGTTGACGGTGTTGGGTCACCTCGCGGCGACGTCGCTCACCGTGGTGGGAGCGTGACCGGTTGGCCGACCTCGGCCAACCATCCCTTGAGGACCGCGTGGACATCGACCGCGCTCGTGAGTGGGCGCGTCGGGGTGGTCAACCCGTCTGGGTGCAGGAGGAACGGGTGGGTCTGCGGTCCGCCGAGCCCACCGTGGGAGCCGACCTGCTGTTCGAACGCGAAGATCTCGTCGATGGTCGGGTCGTAGCGTGCGTTGATCATCAGGTCGGCGACGTTGTCGTATCCGTCGACCTCGAGGACCCGTGCGGCAGCGGTCGGCCCGAACGCGTCGAGCGGGTCGACGCCGACGACCGCGTCCGGGTCGTCGAGCGGCAGTCCGAGGCGCCGATGACCGTCGACGCCCAGAACGATCGGGCCGTCGGCCTCGGACCTGACGAGGACGAAGCCGATCCCCGGGTGGTGTCGGAGGCCGTCGAGCAGTCCGGGGTGGCGTTCGTCGATCTCCTCGCGGGTGAGTCGGCGTGACGGCCCGGGAAGGTAGACGAGCCCGAGGCTTCCGGATCCCAAGACGGTGACGCTGCCGTCGGACAGGTCGTGCGTCGCGTCGCCTCGGGCGCTGCGCAGCCACGCGGTGGACTCGGTGCGGCCGGCTGTGGAGTCGGAGTCCGCGGCGGCCGTGGCCCCAGTGAGGCGTTCCACCACGTCCTCGAGACGTTCGCCGAATGCTGTCTCGAACGGGGCGCCCTGGGTCTGCCCATGGTCCGACAGGACGACGAGGTGGTACGGCCGTGGCGCCCACCGCAAGGACCGCTCGATGCGTCCGACCTGACGGTCGATGTCGCGCAGAACGCCGATCGTGTCCGCCCGTTCCAGGCCAGAGTGGTGGGCGACCTCGTCGTAGCCGAGCAGGTCGACGTAGATGGAGGATCGACCCTCGGCGATGTCGCCGAGGACGCCGTTGACACAGACGTCTCGGCTGACGACGGTCGTGAACGCTCGGAGCAGGGAGTCGACGAGCGTGCGTTCGATCCGTGGTTGCACGTCACGGCGCCGTTGGTCTCGTGCCGCGCGGCGGTCGCGCCCGAGGTCGACGACGACGCCGAGCAGCGTGCTGACGGCGTTGGCCGGCCGTGCGAAGTATCGGCCATAGCCGGCACCGACACGGCCCTCCTTGACGCGTCCGGCGCCGCTCATCGTGAGCACGGAACGCTCGGCGTCGCCGCTGAACAGGTTGCCGTAGCTCGATCCGTGGTGGGCGAGCAACCCCTCGCCGTCGCTGTGGCGTCGTTCGATCTCGGCAGCGCACGCCGGATGGTTCGACACCATCAGGCGTCCGGTGGACTTCTCGAACCATCGGAACGCGGGCATGTCGACGTTCGATCCGTGGAGGATGCCGCACTGGGAC
>JBAWHL010000481.1:0-34900 GCA_049593815.1 Ilumatobacteraceae bacterium
GTGCCCGTGCTCGCGATCACCGGCACGAAGGACATCCAGGTCGACCCGTCCGACGTCGCGCGCATGCGCGACGTCGTCACGACACCGTTCACCGGCCACCTCGTCGACGACATGTCCCATCTCCTGCGTCCCGAACCGGGACCGGCGTCGGTGCGCACGTACAAGAAGCAGACACGTCAGCCGCTCGATCAGCGCCTCACCGAACACCTGACCGCCTGGGTGGCCAGCACCGCCCGCACCGCCCGCACCGCCAACGGAGCCAACGATGACCGTCCATGACCTCCCGATCGCCACCGCGCCGGGCGCGCGGAGCGGTACATTTCGGCGATGCAACGACATCGCTCACGTCACTGGATTCTCGGCGCACCACTGATCGCGATCCTCGCGGTCGCTGGGTGCAGCAGCGACGGTTCGGACGACGACCCGGAGACCGAGGAGGCCAACCCGGCGTCCGTGTACTGCGTCGACCAGGGCGGCGAGGTCGAGATCGTCGACACCGATGACGGCGAAGCCGGGGTCTGCCACCTTCCCGACGGCACGAGCGTCGACGAGTGGGAGTACTTCCGAGAGAACAACCCCGACGTCACGACCCCCTGAATCGCGCCCGGGTGACACCGCCCGAGTGACCCGGCAACCCTGTGACACCCCTTCTCTCGTGTCGAGACATGGATCGGATCGAGGTCCCCACCCCGGCAGACGTCGCCGGACTGTCGGGCGCCGATCTCGACCGCGCGCTTGCCGAGGTGGAGTCGGCGCGCCGTCGGCTGGAGGCTGCCTACCTCGCGGTGCTCGACCGATCCGACGCCACGAAGCGGTACGCCGACGATGGGCACGCGTCGGTGCGAGGTTGGGCCTCGGCGTTGACCGACACTGCTCCCGCTGAGACCCAGCGACGGTTGCAGTCGATGCGGGCGCTGCGCGAACTGCCGAGCGTCGCAGGTGCACTCGCCGCGGGAACGATCGGCGTCGACCATGTGCGTGACATCGCCCGGGTGCACGCCAATCCCCGAGTCCGCGAGTTGGTCGTGGATGGCGACGACCTCCTCGTGCGGCACGCCGGTCGCGGCATCGCGCGCCTCGGTGAGGTGCTGCAACGCTGGGTGCAGTTCGGCGACCCCGACGGCTCCGAACGCCGCCACGACGTCGCCCATCGCGATCGTGACGCGATGCTGTTCGAACGTGATGGCGTGGTGTTCCTCCACGCACACTGCGGCACCGCACAAGGCGCATCGCTGCTCGAGATCTTCGCTCGTCAGTGCGACGCCGAGTTCCTGTCCGACTGGGAGGCGGCCAAGGCAGAGCACGGCGATGACGCCCACCCAGGCGTCCTGGAACGCACCGACGGTCAACGCCGAATGGATGCCCTCGCCCGTCTGCTCGAGCGGGCCGTCGCCGCTCCGCCGGGCTCCAGACCACCCGAACCCGTCGTCGACTACGTGATCACGAAGGCCGAACTCGAAGCTGCGCTCGTCGAGATGCAGACCGGCACCACACCCGCGGCGGCGACGATCGACGACATCGACGCCAAACGCTGCGAGACCAGCACCGGCCTCGCCACGAGCGTCCGAGACGTCGTCGTCGCCGCACTGGTCGGCACGATCCGACGAGTGGTGATCGACGAGTCGGGCCGGGTGATCGACCTCGGCCGGAGACGCCGGTTCACCGGGGCATCGCGCGACGCTGTCCTGCTGGGCGACGGCCGACGATGTATGTGGCCCGGCTGCGGGCGTGACACTCACCGGAACCAGATCGATCACACCCACGAGCACGCCCGTGGCGGACTGACTCGCCCCAACAACGGAGGTCCGGCCTGCGGCCGCCACAACCGGATCAAGACGCACGGCTTCACCGTGCACCGCGACGCCGACGGTGTCTGGCACGTCCACCGGCCCGATGGCACCGAGATCACCCGACCGGCAGCGGCCTGACGGACGCGCTGGTGAGACGTTCCCTCGGTTGACCGTCGCCGCACTGGGGGTGGGAGACTCGCGCCATGTCGACCCGGACCGCGATCAGAACCTGCCCGTTGTGTGAAGCGACCTGTGGGCTGGAGCTCACGATCACCACCAAGCCCGACAGCGACGCCGAAGAAGTGAAGGTCACTCGCGGCGACAAGGACGACGTGTTCTCCGCCGGATTCATCTGCCCGAAGGGCACCACGCTCGGACACCTCCACGAGGACCCCGACTGGCTCCGCCATCCCGTGGTCAAGCGGGACGGCGAGTTCGTCCCGGTCTCCTGGGACGAGGCGTTCGCGGCGATCGAGGCGGGCTTGATGCCGATCATCGCCGAGCACGGCCGCGACGCCGTCGCCGTCTACCTGGGCAACCCCGGGGCCCATTCGCTCGCCTTGATGCTCTACAACCGGTCGCTGCTCCTCGGTCTCGGGAGCAGGAACCGCTTCTCGGCGTCGACCGTCGACCAACGCCCGAAGGAGATCTCGACCGCGATGATGTTCGGCTCGGTGACCGTTCCGGTGCCCGACCTCGATCGAACCGACTTCATCGTTCTCCTCGGCGCCAATCCCTACGCGTCCAACGGCTCGCTGTGCACCGCACCCGACTTCCCCGGTCGGCTCGAACGGATCCAGGAACGCGGCGGGTCCGTCGTCGTCGTCGATCCCCGACGCAGCGAGACCGCCGAGAAGGCCGACCAGCACGTCGCCATCCGACCCGGCACCGACGCCCATCTGCTCGCCGCGCTCGTCAACGTCATGTTCGACGAGGGCCTCGCCGACGCCGGGAGCGTGGCGGAACACTGCAACGGATTCGACGAACTGGCACCACTCCTCGAGCGGTTCGACGCCGACACGGCAGCACGCGTGTGCGGTATCGAGGCGGACGCCATCCGCACACTGGCCCGAGCACTCGTGTCGCACGACCGAGCCGTGGTCTACGGGCGGATTGGAACCTGCACCCAGGAGTTCGGCACCCTCGCCTCCTGGCTCGTCGACGTCGTGAACGTGTGCTCGGGCAACCTCGACACGGTCGGCGGCGCGATGTTCGCCAAGGGAGCGACCGGCCAACCGTCGACCAAGGGGGCGCCGGGAACCGGACGCGGTTTCGTCATGGGGCGCGTCCGCTCACGTGTCAGCGGGGCGCCCGAGTCGCTCGGCGAGTTCCCGGTGTCGGTGCTCCGCGAGGAGATCGAGACCGAGGGGGAGGGACAGGTCCGAGCGCTCATCACCGTCGCCGGCAACCCGGTGAGTTCGAATCCGAACTCCACCCGCCTCGACGACGCGATCGGCTCACTCGACTTCGTCGTCAGCATCGACCCGTACATCAACGAGACCACCCGCCACGCCGACGTGATCCTGCCTCCGCCGACGGCGCTGCAGAAGAGCCAGTTCGACCTCGCGTTCGTCAACTTCTCGGTGCACAACGTCGCCAACTACTCCCCACCCGTCTTCCCACTCGATGACACACAACTCGACGAGGCGACGATCATGTTGCGCCTGGCCGCCCTCGTGGCCTGTGAGGGCTTCGACGCCGACACCGCAGCGATGGACGAGGGGATCGCACGAGCGATGTTGGGTTCGGCCGTGCGCGACGAACACGGCAAGGTGCACGGCCGCGACGTCGACGAACTCCTGGCCATGATCGGTGAGCGCACCGGCCCGGAGCGTCTGCTCGACATCATGTTGCGCACGGGGCCATACGGCGACGGGTTCGGGACCGAGCCGGACGGGCTGACGCTCGCCGTGCTCGAGGACAACCCGCACGGGGTCGACCTCGGCGAACTCCAACCCGGTCGAGTGCCCGAGAATCTGCGTACACCGAGCGGCAAGATCGAACTCACCCCGCCACCGCTCGTCGAGGACCTGGCCCGGCTGGAAGCCTCGCTCGACCGGGACTGGGAGGCGTCGTTGGTGCTCGTCGGTCGGCGACACGTGCGGTCGAACAACTCGTGGATGCACAACATCAAGGTCCTCACCAAGGGCAAGAACCGCTGCACGCTGCAGATGCATCCTGCCGACGCCGCCGATCGCGGTGTCGAGACCGGCTCACAGGTCACGGTCACCTCGCGCGTCGGCAGCGTGACGCTGCCGGTCGACGTCACCGACGGCATCCGTCCCGGTGTCGTCAGCATTCCCCACGGGTTCGGCCAGGACATGCCCGGCGTGCAACTCGACGTGGCCACCGCCTATCCCGGCGTCAACACCAACATCTTGACGGACGAACAGTTCCGTGACGAGCTCAGCGGCAACATCGCGCTCAACGGTGTCCCCGTCACCGTCGTCGCCTGACCAACGACCGCACCGACTACGTCGACGGGCGTGAGCCGAACCCGGCCACCCGGTCACCATCGCTGGAGATGTCGTACTTGGTCGCGTACTCGAACTCCAGGCCAGCGGTGAGCCCGACGTCCTGCTGGTTGCGGTACAGGTCCTTGTACGCGGTGACCGAGTCGGGATGGTTGGCGATGATCGAGTCGGCGAGTTCAGCGACGACCGCGTCGAGTTCCCCACTCGGCACCGCTCGGATCGCCATGCCCATCGAGGCAGCATCGGCCCCGGAGAACACTCGGGCGGTGTAGGAGAGCTCGCGGGCACGCGCCAGCCCGACCACCCGGACGAGCCGGGCGCTCATTCCCCAGGTCGGACGGAGGCCGAACTTGGTGTGGGTGTCGCCCATCTTCGCGTCCTCGGCCACGACCATGAGGTCGCAGGCCAGCGCCAGTTCGAGGGCACCCGTGAAGCAGTGGCCGTTCACCTTCGCGATGGTGACCTTGGGCATCGTGGCGAGCAGCTCGGTGACCCGACGAGCCGGGCCGTTGAGGACCGCGGAGACATCGCCCCCGGCAGACCCCATCTCCGCGAGCACCTTCAGGTCGACGCCGGCGCTGAAGGCCCGCCCTTCACCGGTGAGGACCACGATGCGTACACCTGCATCGTCAGCGGCCGCGTGGAGTCCATCGGCCAACTCCTCGAGGAGCTCGGGCGTGAGCGCGTTGAGCGCTTCGGGCCGGTCGAGCGTGAACGTCCGCACCGGTCCGTCGTCGCTGATGCGTAGAACCATGTGCTGCACTTCTCCTGTCGGCCGGACTGCGGCCATGGCGGTCAAGCCGAAATCATACGGATGCCCGGGTAGCCGTTCGCGGCCACGTCCGCGATCTTGGCGGTGTAGCGGGGGGCGCCGCCGAAGTAGGCCTGGTAGCGGACGATGTCGTGACCAGCGACGTTCTCGTTGTAGCCCGTGAACCAACCCTTGCTCCGTCGCAACAACAGACGCTCCTGCGCCTCGACCACCTCATCACGCCAGCCCTGCTCGGCATCGAGTTCGGCTTCGAGCCGCTGCTGACCGTGTTCGCGGGCGTGCTCGAGGAGGCCGGTCACCCAGTCGACGCCCGTCTCGATCGCGCGCGGGAAGTTCGTCGACCCGGAGACGCTCTGCGGTCCAGCCACCATCAGCAGGTTGGGAAACCCGTGGGTCAGCAGCCCGAGATAGGTGCGCGGACCATCCTTCCACGACTCGGCGAGCCGGATGCCGCCCACGCCGCGAATGTCGATGCGGTCGTAGGCACCCGTGATCGCATCGAACCCGGTGGCATACACGATCACGTCGAGGTCGTGATGGTCCCCGGTGGTCTGGATCCCCGTCGGAGTGACCCGTTCGATCGGCGTCTCGGAGAGGTCGACCAGCGTGACGTTGTCGCGGTTGTAGACCTCGAAGTAGTTCGTCTCCAGCGGGAGGCGTTGCAGACCGAAGCCGTGATCTCTCGGAATGAGCTTCTCGGCGATCACCGGGTCGTGCACTCGGCCCCGGATGCGGTCCGCGATGTAGTCGGACAGTTCCTCGTTCGCAGCCTCGTCGAGGAAGATCTCCGCGAAGTTCGCCGCCAGGATGGCGAAGCCCGGTTGCGTGTACAGCTCGTCCCAGATGGCTCGACGCTCGTCCGCGGTCAGGTCCCAGAACCCCCAGCGCGGAACGTGCTCGAACCCTCCCGATGACGCCGCACAGTTCGCGAAGATCTCGTCGTACCGCTCCCGGATCGCCGTCATCTCGTCGGCGGAGATCGGCCGGTTGTTCAGCGGTGAACTCCAGTTCGGTCGGCGCTGGAAGACCTTCAGTTCGGCGACCTCGCCCGCGATGGCGGCGATCACTTGGATCCCAGTGGCGCCGGTGCCGATCACGCCGACCCGACGGCCGGCCAACGCAACGGGCTCCCGCGGCCAGGAGTACGTGTGGAACGACGCACCCTCGAAGTGGTCCATGCCGTCGTACTGCGGCAGCGTCGGCGCTGACAGCGGGCCGAGGCTGGCGACGACGAACCGAGCGGTGTACGACTCACCGCCGGCGAGCGTCAGCTGCCAGTGGCAGGAGTCCTCGTCCCAGATCATCTGCTCGACGCGCGCATTGAACCGCATGTGGCGGCGCAGATCGAACGTCTCGGCCACGTGGCCGAGGTAGCGAAGGTTCTCCGGCTGCGACGAGAACAGCTCCTTCCAGTGCCATTCGTCGAGGAGTTCCTGGGAGAAGGAGTACCCGTACGTGTAGCTCTCCGAATCGAATCGGCAGCCCGGATACCGATTGCGATACCAGGTGCCGCCGAGGTCGTCGTCGGCCTCGAGGAGTTCGGCGTCGAACCCGGCGTCGACGAGGCGTTTGATCTGATAGATGCCGGACACGCCGGCGCCGATCACCACGACGTCTCGGTGTGTGGCGCCCACCACGATCAGCGGTGTTCGATCCAGTCGAGGATGGCCGGGCGCAACCAGAGTCGGGGTCGACCGTTGCCGAGATCGACGACCGGGCGCGGCATGTCTGCGTAGCGACGCTGGTACAGACTGACGCTGTTCGGATGCGTCAGGCCGAGCAGCGTCGCGAGCTCACGCGAGTCGATGAGTTCCTCGGTGTTCACCATCGGAGCCACGCTGCAAGCATACCGATGTCGTCTCCACCCGTAGACAGCGATCGTCTACGCCCATAGACTCCTTTGCATGAAGGCGACGAGGCAGAAGTTGAAATCGAACGACCCGTGCTGGTGCGGCAGCGGTCGCAAACACAAGCGCTGTCACGGTGACCGGCACGCACTCGAACGCCGACCGGTCCAGCTCGGCACGGTGTCTCCTCCTCGCCCCGTCCCCGACGAGATCGTCCGCCCGGACTACGTCTCCGCCGGACGGATCACCACTCGACGCACGCCACAGATACAGGACGCCGAGTCGTTGGTGCGCCTTCGACGGGCGTGTGCGGTCGCCGCCGAGGTCCTCGTTCGCACGGGCGAACTCGTGGAGGTCGGCGTCACGACGGACGAACTCGACGCGTTCGCGCACGCCACCTACATCGAACTCGGCGCCTACCCGAGCGACCTCCACTACCGGGGCTACACGAAGTCGATCTGCACATCGGTCAACGGCGTGATCTGCCACGGCATCCCCGACGACCGGCCGCTCGAAGACGGCGACATCGTCAACATCGACGTGACCGCCTACATCGACGGCATGCACGGCGACACCTCGGCGACGTTCCACGCCGGCACCATCTCCGACGCAGTTGCTGGGCTCGTCGACACGACTCGCGAGGCCACGTTGCGCGGCATCGCGGCGATCCGCCCCTACGAACCGCTCCAACGGATCGCCGAGGCGATCGAGCCGTTTGCGGAATCCCGCGGGTACTCGGTCATCCGCGAGTACGGCGGACACGGCATCGGCGCGACGTTCCACGCCGACCCACACGTGAGTCACCACATCGACCGCGGTGACGATGTCATCGTCCTGCCGGGCATGACGTTCACCGTCGAGCCGATGCTCACGTCCGGGCCGCCGAGGTTCCATCAGGCCGCCGACGGCTGGACCGAACACGCCGACGACAACCGACCCTCGGCCCAGTTCGAACACACCGTGCACGTGACCGACACCGGTGCCGAGATCTTGACGGTCACCAGTGGCGGACACAGCGCGGCCGGCACCCTCGACACGCTGCTCGCCACGCCGTGACCCCGAACACATAGGGTGCACGCCGTGTCCCGTGCTCCGCGAGCGCTCAGTCTCAGCGAGTCGATGCAGTTGGCCCGGCGGCTCGGGTGGCTCGATCCGACGCGCATCGGCGCGACGGCGGTCGCCTTGGCCCGGTGGGGGCCGACGCTCGCCGCCGTCTACGCGGCGTCAGCAACTCGACATCCCGACGACATCGCGATCATCGACGACCGCGGTTCGATCAGCCATCGCGAACTCGATCGCCGGTCGTCCGTGCTCGCCTCGGGTCTGAGGTCACTGGATCTGGGAGACGGCCACCTCGGTGTGCTGTGCACGAATCACGCCGGATTCGTGGAGGTCGTGATCGCGGCGAGCAAGGCCAGCATCCCCGTCGTCCTCCTGAACACCGGTTTCGCTGCCCCCCAGCTCCGGGAGGTGATCACGAGGGAGGGAATCGGCGCGCTCGCGTGCGACGCCGACCTGTTGAACGTGGTTGCCGAATCGGGCACCGAAGTTCCCGTCATCGTCGCGGACGGCGAATCCGACGCCCACCCCTCGCTCGAGGACATCCGCGGTCGAGGCTCGGGTCGGCGACTCAAGCCGAGCCGTCCGCTCATGCCGGTACTGCTCACCTCGGGCACGACCGGCACACCGAAGGGGGCGCGCCGCGAGGCGCGAGCGTCCAGCATCAACTCCGCCATCGGCTTGCTCCATGCCGTCCCGTACACGACCGGTGACGTGTCGGTGATTCCGACGCCCCTGTTCCACGCCTGGGGGTTCGCGCAACTGACGATTGCCGCGACGACCGGTTCGACGGCCGTGCTCGTGCGCCGGTTCACCCCGCACGCGACGCTCGCTGCGGTGGCGGCGACACGGGGCACCGTTCTCGCGGTGGTGCCGGTCATGCTGCAACGAATCCTCGCCGCGCCGTTCGACGCGTCGACGGCGGTGGACACCTCGACGCTGCGGATCGTGGCGACGAGCGGGTCGGCACTGCCTGCTTCCGTCGCACTCGAGTGGATGGATCGCTTCGGGGACAACCTGTACAACATGTACGGCTCGACCGAAGTCGGGCAGGCGACGCTCGCCACGCCACGAGATCTTCGCGAGGCACCCGGGACCGCCGGCCGAGTCATCGCGGGCACCACCGTCGAGGTCGTCGACTCGAGTGGGGCAGCCGTCGGTGCGGGCGAGAGCGGCCTGATCGTCGTCGGCAACGACGCCCAGTTCTCCGGGTACACCGGTGGCGGCACGAAGGAACAGGTGCGCGGGCTCATGTCCTCCGGCGATGTCGGACACTTCGACGTCCAAGGCCGGTTGTTCGTGACCGGACGTGCCGACGACATGATCGTCAGCGGTGGCGAGAACGTGTTCCCGCAGGAGATCGAGGACGTGCTCCTCACCCATGCCGACATCGAGGACGCGGTGGTCGTGGGGGTGCCGGATCCGGACTTCGGTCAGCGGTTGGCGGCACTGATCGTCGTCAAACCGGGCGCGTCGCTCGACGCCGACGCGGTCCGCTCGATGGTCAGGAAGCAACTCGCTCGCCACAAGGTCCCGAGAGACGTGACGTTCGTCGACGAGATCCCTCGCAACACGACCGGCAAAGTCCTGCGCGCTCACGCCGCTCGCACACTCTCGGACTGAGCGGGTCAGCCGGGGTCGGCACTCCTCGAAACGAGCGGCACCGTGGCGGTCATCGTGGTGCCGCGACCCGGTGCCGACGTGACGTCGAGGTCGCCACGGATCGCACCGAGGCGGTCACGGATGTTCGTCAGCCCGTGCCCGACGGTGTCGACCGAGGAGTAGCCGACACCGTCGTCGGCCACGACGAGGACGATCTCGGAGTCCGTGCGAAACAAGCGGATGTCGACCCGGTCGGCGTCGGCATGTTTCGCCGCGTTCTGCACGGCCTCGAGCACACAGAAGTAGATCGCTGCCTCGACCTCGGCGGGAAATCTGCCGACCGGAGCGAGATCGAGCCGAATCGGCGCCGGGCTGCGATCTGCAACGGCACTGACCGCGGCGACGAGCCCGTGCTGGGTCAGCACGGTCGGGTACAGCCCGTGGGCGAGGCTGCGCAGCTCCGCGTGGGCGAGCTGCACCTCGTTGCGAACTTCCTCCAGTTGCGCATCCACGCCCCCGGGATCGGTCCGCAGCGACGAGCGGGCTGCGGCGAGCTTGAGGTTCACCGCAACCAGTCGCGACTGCGCTCCGTCGTGCAGATCACGTTCGATCCGGCGTCGCTCACGATCGGTGGCGGCGACGACGCGCTGGCGCGACCGCCTGAGTTCCTCGGCTTGCTCCGACAGTTGTTCGCGAACGACCCGCTCGCCCTCGAGCACCGCCTCCAGGCGACTGTTGTGCTGGACCATCACGAGCACCATCAACGCGGCAAACGGTGGTGCGGTGATCAGCAGCACGACCGTCTTCAACCAGTTGGGCACACTGTCCGACAACCCGGTCACGTCCTGCAACAACCCGAGGCCGGCCACCGCAGCCGCAGCGACCAGCGAGAAGACCACGAAGAGTCGCAGCCGATCACGCGACACGAACGTGGCCGCGAGCACGAGCGGCAGGAGCGCCACCTGCAGCTGAATCGGCCACTGGAACGTGGCGACGAACGTCGAACCGATCGCGACGAGCCAGTTCGCGATCGACAGACGCAGCAACGCGGCGTACGTGTCGCCGCGGCCGAGCGGCACGAGGCTCGTGGCGTTGAGCCCGGCGCACGCCAGCACGAACAGGCCGACCCACAGGAGCGCCGCGATGTCAGCGACCGTGAAGTACATCGCGATCGTGAACAGCGCGGCGATCGTCGCCAGCACGACGTCGGCGACCACGATGATTCGCAGTCGGCGTACGGCGTCAGTGCTCTGTTCGGTCATCACATGACGTCGGGGTCGGCCTCGCCGCCGGCGAGAAACACGAGGACTGCCTTCACCCGACGGTTGACTTCTGCGTCCTCGCTCAGTCCCAGCTTCGAGAAGATCGAATTGGAATGTTTCTCCACCGCGTTCTCACCGATGTGCAACCGACCTGCGATCACGGAGTTCGTTGCACCCGTCGCCATCTCGCTCAACACGTCGAGTTCACGGACGGACAACACTTCGAGCGGGTTGTCGACCATTCTGGTTCGTGAACGAACCAGGGCGTCGACGACCACGTCGTCGATGAAGGAACCACCACCGTGCACGGTTCGAATCGCGTCAGCGAGGAGCCCGACGTCGTCCACGTGGTCCTTCAGCACGTACCCGCGGGCATTCGTTCCCCCGTCGAGCAGCGCGAGCGCGTACGCCGGGTCGACGAACTGCGACAACACGACCACCCCCGTCGTGGGATGGGTGTCGCGGAGCCGACGAGCGGCCACGATGCCCTCGTCCTGATGATCGGGAGGCATCCGGATGTCGGTGATCACGAGGTCGGGGTCGTGTCGCTCGACGGCTTCCATGAGCTCGGGCAACGACGCGCACGAGCCCACGACCTGGAGGTCCGGGACGGTGGAGATCAGGCTGACGAGCCCCTCGCGAACGAGGAGGTTGTCCTCGGCCAGCACGATGCTGATGGACGACACCCGAACGAACCTACGCGAGACAGCGACACCACGACATCCCACTACCGTGTCACCGCCGGGTACGGGTGGCCCTACCCCGCGTCGTCGGCCAGCCGGATGGATGCCCGATCGATCGCCGCGTACCGTCGATCGTCATGATCAAGCACCGCATCCACTCCACCCTGTTCGCCGCCGCTCTGCTCGCGACCCCGCTGGCCGTGGCGGCGTGCGGCGACGACAACGACAACGACACGACCGCTGACGCCGCGTCCGACAACGACGACGGAGACACCTCAGGCGACAGCGGTGGAGGAGCCGACATCGACGCCGTGAGCACCTGCCTCACCAACGCCGGGTTCGAGGTCACCCGAGAGGCGGACCAGGACCCAGCGCTCGTGCTCCCCGACGAGTACAAGTCCTCCGTCGGGCTGATCGAGAGCGTCACGCTCGGCTCACTCGGCTCGGTCAAGGGCATCGGATCGGTCGCGTTCTACGAGTCTGCCGACGTTGCGGAACAGGCCAACGAGGACGGAGCAGGAATGCGAACCGACGACGTCATGGCCGGCGTGGTCGGCACGGCGACGTGGGACTTCATCGTCACCGCTGGCGACGATCCCGGCGTCGAGTCGATGGTCACCGGTTGCCTCAGCCGCTGACGGGCTGACTCAACGGGCGAGGAAGGTCCGGACGGCGTCGACCACGGGGATGTCGTTGGTGGGTGAATGATTGCCGTCGACCCACTCGACCGTGGTGGGCCCCGGCACCGCCGACACGTGATGGTCGAACTCATCGGGTGTCCCGAACGGGTCACGCCGGCCGGACACGAACAGCGTCGGCACGGTGATGTCGGGGAAGTGATCGACTCGGAGGTTGTCCGGCTTCCCCGGCGGATGCAACGGATAGGACAACAAGACCAGCGCTGACGCTGGGAGACCCTCGGCGACCGCGACCGAGCAACACCGCCCACCGAAACTGCGCCCGCCGTACGCGAGCCGGTCGGGGGCGACGCCCAGTTCCTGAGCAAACTCCTCGCCGGCGGCCACGATCTTCTTCACCGCTGCCGGAACGCGATTCGTCCCGAGGGTGAGCCGCAACACCGGAAGATCGTCGATCGCATCGTCGATCGCGACGAGGGTGCGGTGGTCGCGATCGGCACTCGCTCCCGGGGTCAGTACCAGTCCGGCAGGGCGGTTGCGTTTGGTGAATGGCGATGACGTCACGGCCACCAGCCTCGCGCGACTCGGCCGCGGACCGGCAGGGTACGTACATTCGTTCCGCCGACCAGGGGAGGAACGTCCATGAACCAGATCGCCGCACACCAACCCGGCACACCATCGGGATGCGAACGGATCGTGTACGCCGTCGGGTTCGCGGAGAACGCGACCTACAGCGACGTCTACGGCGGAGGCGGTGCGATCGTCGGGCTCGATTGCCATCTGATCCGCCCGGTCGACCAGTCGTCGGACACGTTGATCGTGTTCATGCATCCCGTCGGTGGCGGGATGTACCTGCCGATGGTGCGCGCACTGGCGGCGGCTGGCCATCACGTCCTGTGGGCCAACTCCCGCTATCGCGGTGCCGACTACGCGCTGATCATGGAGAAGGTCGCCTGTGACCTCGGCGAAGCGATCTGCGACGCCAAGGAGCGGCTCGGCTACTCCCGCATCGTGCTCGCTGGCTGGTCGGGCGGTGGCTCGCTGTCGATGTGGTACCAGGCACTGGCCGAGGCGGGGGTCGGGATCTCCGACACCGCGGCCGGCGATCCCTACGCAGTGGATGCGTCACGCATGCCGCCCGCCGATGCCCTGCTGATGCTCGCCTCACACGTGAGCCGCCACCGGATCTTCACCGAGTGGATCGATCCGTCGATCCACGACGAGTCCCGCCCTGACGTTCGCGACCCCGAACTGAATCTGTACGACCCGACCAACCCCAACCAACCGCCGTACACCGCGGACTTCCTGACCAGGTTCTCCGATGCGCAGATCGCCCGCAACCGGCGCATCACCGCCTGGGTGAAACACAAACTCGCGGAGATTCGCGCCTCTGACACCCCCAACCAGGAGTTCGCATTCACGGTGCACGGCACCATGGCCGACCCACGTTGGCTCGACCCGACGATCGAGCCGAGCGATCGCGAACCGGGCACCTGCTACCTCGGCGACCCACGCGTCGTCAACGACGGCCCGGTCGGACTCGCCCGGTTCTGCAGCCTGCGCAGCTGGATCAGCCAGTGGAGCTGGGACGACGCCCGGTGCGACGCGATCACCTCGGGACCCAAGGTCACGGTGCCGGTGCTCGTGATCGGCAACACCGCCGACGATGCCTGCACGCCGAGCCACACGACACGGCTGTTCGATGCCGTCACCCACGACCGCAAACGGCTCCACATCGTGCAGGGCGCCACGCACTACTACACCGGGCCCGACGGTCGAGCGCACCTCGCCGAGGCGATCGACACCATCGGCACCTTCCTCGACGAGTACTCGCCCAGCACCTGACGGACCCGTCGTCCAGGCAGAATGCGACGATGGCCCGTCCACCGGCAACGCCACAACAGCGTCGTGCGGCGCGGTCGGCGATCCGTCGTGCAGCGGCCGACGTGGCCATCGAGGAAGGGGTCTCGGGCGTCACCGTCCGCAAGGTCGCCGCTCGCGCCGGCGTGTCGATCGGGACGGTGTACACCCACTTCCCGAGCCTGCACGATCTCATGCGGTCGCTGTGGGCCGAACCGCTGAACAAGATCAACGAGCGCATGACGGCGGTGGCGGCCGACCACGACGACCCGTTCGACCGAATCCGAGCACTCCTCGAGGCCTACGTCGCCTTCGCATTCGAGAACGAGGCACTCTTCCGAGGCGCGTTGCTCTACGTCCGCCCGGCGACCACTCCGGTTCCCGAGCCACGACCACTCGACGAGGTGGCCTTCGCGAGGCTTCTCGTCGTGGCGGTCGCCGAGGCCCAACAACGTGGCGAGGCCCGCGAGGGCGACCCCGAACAGTTGGGCGAAGTGCTGTGGGCCGGGGTGCATGGAGCCCTCGCACTGCCGATCAACACCGACGCCTACGCACTGCGACCGGCCCGCAGCCAGGCTGAGCTGATGATCACCATGCTGCTCGAGGCGCTCCAGCGCTGACCCCGGTCGGTCACGGTCCGTGCTGTGACCCCTGGCCGTTCCCTCTTCCGAGCCGCTCGGTACCCTCGAAACGATGTTTGGTGGAGCGAGGTCGAGTGCCCTGCGCGGCACCGTCCAGGCCCGCCTCGACGACAGCGGCCGGTACCAACGGTGGGTGCTGCTCACCGCGCTGGCGGGGATGTTCGCCACGACTTTCCCGGTGACGCTGCTCGCCGTGAGCCTCTCGACGATCGCCGAGGACTTCGAAGCAAGCGAAACCCTGATTGCCTGGGTGATCTCCGCGCCGCTGCTCGGTTCGGCCGTCGTCCTGCCGATCCTCGGAAAGCTCGGCGACCTCTACGGCCACCGGCGCGTGTTCCTCAGCGGGTTCATCGTGTCGACGGTCATCACCGCCTTCACCACGCTGGCCTGGGACCCGTATTCGCTCATCGCCCTGCGCGGGCTCGCCGTCATGATCGGCGCTGCCACCATCCCGGCATCGATGGCGCTCATCAACAGCGTCTATCCACGCGGCGAGCGCGCCAAGGCGATGGGTTGGTGGTCGCTCGTCGCTGCTGGATCCCCCGCGATCGGCCTGGTGATCGGCGGTCCGCTGATCGACGCCGTCGGATGGCGGCCGATGTTCGCCATCCAGGCGGTGCTCTCGATCATTCCCGTGCTCGCTGCGTATCTGATCCTCCGGGAGACGCCCCGGCGTCTCGACGTCGGCTTCGACATCCCGGGCGCGATCGCGCTGGCGATCGGGACCGGCGGGATCATGTTCGCCCTCAACCAGGTCCCGATTCGGGGATTCGACACCACCATCGGCGGCTCGCTCGTCGTCGGTGCCGTTGGACTGCTCGCGTTCGCCTTCGTCGAGTCGCGGGTGGCCTTCCCGCTCCTCCCACTGGAGTTCTTCCGGCGGCGCAACTTCACGATGTCATTGCTCGCTGCACTGTTCTCGGGCGCGGCGTACATGGGCGGCTTCATCCTCGCCCCGTTGATGCTGCAGTCGGTGTTCGCGCTGTCCGTTTCCACCACGTCGTTGGTGATGCTGCTTCGGCCCGCGACGTTCGCGATCACCTCGCCGGTCGGCGGTTCGATCGCCACCCGCATCGGTGAACGCCCCGTGGCGATGTTCGGGTCGGCGACGATCGCCGGCGCGTTGGTGCTGCTCGGATTCGGCGGATCCTGGGACGTGCTGTGGCTGGTCGCCGTCGGTCTGATTCTCCAAGGGGTCGGCAACGGGACCGCGCAACCGACGATCACCGCGACGATGTCGAACTCCGTCGACGAAGCGGACCTCGGGATCGCTGCGGCCGCACAGCGAATGGCGTTCCAGGTCGGGTCCGCACTCGGCATCTCGACGCTCACGTCGATCTACGGAGGAACCGAACAAGCATCGGACTTCCTCACCGCCTACGTCGCCGGTGCCGGGATCGGCATCATGGCGCTGGTCTTCTCGTCGTTCATCCGGTCGACGTCAGACGATGCCGCGGAACAACCCGTCGGCTCACTGGTCACCTGATCCTCGATCCTGACGGACCGTCCCGTGGGAGCGCGTCGCCCCGGCGACGCGATGATGGCGCGCATGACGAACCATGATCGGTCCACGGGTTCACCGTCGGTACGCGTGCGTCAGGTCGCGCTCTGTACCGACGACATCTGGCGAGAGGAACAACGGATCGTCGCCGAACTCGGCGTGGCCGCGGTGCACCGTGACCCACCGAACGTCTTCGAGATGCGCAACGCGGTGTTCGCTGTCGGCGACACGTTCCTCGAGGTCCTGCAACCGGAGACTGACAACGCGCCGTCCGCCCGATTCCTCGACCGACGGGGCGGACCCGGCGGCTACATGCTGATCATGCAGACCGACGATCTCACCGCGACCCGCGAGCGCGTCGACGCGATGGGGATTCGCATCGTCTTCGACCAGCCAGCCGCCGACGCACACGGCGTCGAGGCGTCGGCACTGCATCTGCACCCAGCCGACACCGGCGGCGCGATCATGTCGTTCGACCAGATGGACCCGTCCGACGGATGGGCCTGGGCCGGACGGAGTTGGCGCGGTCACGTGCACACCGACACCGTCGAATCGATTGTCGGCGTGGAGCTGTCGTCCAGCGACCCCGACGCGCTGGCAGCGCGTTTCGGGCGGCTCGTCGACCGACCCGTCGACGATGAACGAACGGTCGCGCTCGACGACAGCACGGTACGGATCGTCGCAGGCCCCGACGACCAGCCGGACCGATTGTCGGCCGTCGAGATGCGGGCGGCCGATCGCGCCAGGGCGGGCTCGATGACCGTCATCGGCGGCACCGAGATCAGGTTCGTCTGATGGCCACGTATCTCGTCGGCCACATCGACATCACCGACCGCGAGGGCTACCGCGCGTACGAGGCAGGATTCTTCGAGGTGTTCAGTCAGTTCGACGGCGAGCTGGTCGCCGTCGACGACGACCCGATGGCGATCGAAGGGGACCAGCACTTCACGCGCAGCGTCATCATCCGGTTCCCGGATCGTGACAGCGCGCTGGCGTGGTATCGGTCCGACGCCTATCAGGAACTCGCCGCCATCCGCTGGTCGACGAGCTCCGGTGCGATCACCCTGATCGAAGCGCTCGCCTGACCCACCGTTACATCAGGGGTCAGACCCCTGATGTAACGCTTGTGCTCGTCGGTGCGGCCCGGGGGCTACCCGAGGGCGGCGAGCCAGGTCGCCTTGTCGGTGGGCGACGCGAAGCTGCAGTCGATCGAGTTCTGAGCGAGCGTCGTGATGCCGTCGAGATCGAGGTCGCACCAGTCCCAGGCGCGCTCGTACTCCGCGAGGAGATCGGTCTGGAACATCGGCGGATCGTCGGAACCGAGCGTGACGGTGATCCCGGCGTCGAGCATCGCCGGAAGAGGGTGGGCCGCCGCCGAATCGGCGGCGTGGAGTGCCAGGTTCGAACCGGGACACACGTCGCAGGCGATGCCCCGGTCCACGAGCATCGCAACGACGGCAGGGTCCGCCATCACCCCGATCCCGTGCTGGATTCGAACCGCGCCGAAGTGCTCGAGCGCGAACCTGACCTCCTCGGGGCCACCGTGCTCGGCAGCGTGGGAGACACCGGGCAGACCGTGCTCGCGCGCTGCACGGAAGATCGACGCGAAGTCGTCGGTCGCCCAGCTGTCGGCCGGGCCACCCATGCCGATGGCGACGAGATGGTCGGTGCCATGAGCGAGGACCTCGTCGATCGCAACCGCGCAGTCGGCCGCGGCAAGGTGCGGTGAGATGTCCGGGATCAGTCCCCACGACACCCCCGAACGGCTCGCCGCTCGGCGACACCCTTCGACGATGCCATCGTGGATCGAGCCCCAGTTCTTGCCGTGTTCGACGATGTGCCCGGTCGCCGACACGTGGAACTCGACGTGCACGGTGCCCTGCGCCGCCGCCGCGTCCAGATACCGCTCGGCAACGAGCGCGAAGTCATCGGGATCGCGGAGGAGACCGAGCACGGCGAAGTAGCGCTCGAGGAACATCGGAAAACCGTCGAAGCGATACCAGGCGTCGACACCCGCGACGTCCTCGGCCGGGGGGCGCACTCCGTGGCGCTCGGCCAGCGTCAGGACGGTCGCCGCGTCGACCGTGCCCTCCAGGTGCACGTGCAGTTCGGCCTTCGGAAGTGCCCTCACCGCGTCGACAGGAAAGTGTGTGCCCATGACCGCGATGGTACGTCCGAGCACGCATCGTTACCCTGACGCCGATGCCCCGCTTCGCACTCCTGCCACGTGAATCGTCGAACCGGGTCTACGCCGACGCGGCTCCCGCGCTGCTGGGCGCCGAACTTCTCGCCGTCGCCGGAGCGATGCACGCCGAGGTCGCCAGTGTCGCCGAGCAGTCGTTCGGCGCCGTGCCGTACGTGGTGTTCGACGCTGAAGCCCTCGACGATCACGACCGCTTCCTCACCTCGAACCTGTCGACGGTGCGGGCGGTGTTCGAGGTGCGTGCCGACGGAGCATTCCTCCCGATCGCGATCCAACCGCTGGAGTACTTCGGCTCGGACCTCATCACGATCCAGCGCTACCCCGGCAAGACGAACGAACAGTTCACCCACCTGCTCGTCAACCTGACCGTCGCCGCCTCGCGTGCGGCGGCCGACCGCGTCGCCGAGGGTGCCCAGGTGCGCGTGTTCGACCCCGTCGCCGGCCGCGGGACCACGCTCAATCGAGCCTTGATGTACGGCTACGACGCCACCGGGATCGAGGTCGTCGAGGGTGACGTCGACCAGTACCGGACCTTCATCACGTCCTACCTCAAGGACCATCGAATCAAGCACCGGGTCACGAGCGAGAAGATTCGGAAGGGACCGCTCGCGGGCACCTCGCAGTTCGCAGTGGCCATTCGAGGACGCCAGGAGGTCCGCCTCGTCCGTGGTGCCGCGGCACAGTCGGCGGCGCTGCTCGCCGGTCGCAAGTTCGACGCCGTGGTCGGCGACCTCCCCTACGGGGTGCAGCACCGCGCCGCCGCATCGAAGACGAGCAACCGGTCGCCGGAGGAACTCCTCGACGAGTCGCTGGCTGGCTGGCGTGGGTTGATGCGCCCTGGTGCGGCGATCGGACTGTCCTGGAATCTGTTGACCATGAAACGCGCGGTGCTGGTCGACGTGCTCGAACAGGCCGGATTCACCGTCGTGGAACACCCGCGATCGTTCGAGCACGTCGTCGACCGATCGATCACCCGCGACCTCATCGTCGCGACCCGCTGAGGGTGTCGTGATCGACGGCGGCGGTCGGAGCGCCCACGTCGTCGGTTCGGGCCCCAACGGGCTCGTAGCGGCGGTCACGCTCGCACGAGCCGGTTGGCACGTCGTGGTCCACGAAGCTGCGTCGACCCCGGGAGGAGGGACGCGAAGCAGCGAGTTGACCGTGCCGGGCGCCGTCCACGACGTCTGCTCGGCGGTGCATCCGCTCGCCGTCGCATCACCAGCGTTCCGCGAGTTCGCGGGGAGCGACCACCCGCTCGATCCGGACATCCTGCACTGGGTCCACCCCGAGGTCCCCCTCGCGCATCCGCTCGACGGGGGCCGGGCAGCGCTGCTCCACCGCTCGATCGACGACACCGCCCAGGGGCTGGGCATCGACGCCGACGCGTACCGGTCGACGTTCGGTCGTCATGTCGAGCATGGGCTCGACCTGACCGACTCGCTGTTGTCACCGATGACGTTGCCGCCGCGCCACCCTGCCGCGCTCGCCCGGTTCGGCCTGACCGGCGTGCAGTCGGCGCATCGTGTCGCCTCGCGGCGTTTCGAAGGAGACGCCGCGCGCGCCCTGTTCGGTGGTCTCGCCGCACACTCGATCCTGCCACTGACCGCTCCCGCCACAGCGGCGTACGGCATGGTGCTCGGTGCGCTCGCGCATGTCGTCGGATGGCCGGTGGCGCGCGGCGGTTCTCAACGAATCGCCGACGCGCTCGTCGCTGATCTACAACGTCTCGGCGGCGAGGTGATCTGCGATCGACGCATCGACGCCCTCGCCGACCTTCCCGCCGCCGATGCAACGCTGCTCGACCTCACACCGCGACAGGTCGTCGCGATCGCCGGCGACGTCCTGCCCGACCGTTATCGGCGGGCGCTCTCGTCGTATCGGTACGGGCCTGGCGTGTTCAAGGTCGACTGGGCGCTCGACGGTCCGATCCCGTGGGCCAACCCAGAGTGCGCTCGTGCGGGGACCGTGCACCTCGGCGGCACCCTGGAGGAGATCACCGCCGCCGAGGCCGAGGTCGCTGCAGGGAGACTCCCGCAGCGTCCCTACGTGCTCCTCGTGCAGCCCACACGGTTCGACGACGCTCGTGCCCCGGCGGGGACCGAGACCGTCTGGGCGTACTGCCATGTGCCGAGCGGTTCGACGGTCGACATGACCCAGCGGATCGAGTCACAGATCGAGCGGTTCGCCCCAGGATTCCGTGACCGCATCATCGGGTGCAGCACGATGGACACCAGCGCGATGCAAGCCCACAACGCGAACTACGTGGACGGCGACATCAATGGCGGGGCGGGCGATCTGCGTCAGTTCGTTCGCCGACCCACCCTCGGGCTGCACCCGTGGCGAACTCCGGTCGCCGGGCTGTACCTCTGCTCGAGTTCGACGCCGCCTGGTGGAGGAGTCCACGGCATGTGTGGCTGGCATGCCGCCCACGAGGTCCTGCGCTCCACCCCGGCCTGAGTCTCCGCGTTTCTCACGGCAGTTGCGGTACTCGACGAGTAGGTTCGGCGCGTGATCCTCTACGGCGTGATCAACGCGAGCCCCGACTCGTTGTCCGACGACTCGATCGCCACGACACCCGACGCAGCGATCACCCGTGCTCGTTCGCTGCTCGCCGACGGCGCCGACGCCATCGATCTGGGCGGCCAGGGTTCGACCGATGTCGCGTCGATCGTCGACTGGTCGGTGGAATGGGAACGGGTCGAACACCTCATCCCGGCGTTGACCGCACTCGGTGTCGACGTGTCCATCGACTCCTGGCGGCCCGAGGTCGTCCGGCGTGCGCTCGACGCCGGCGCCACGGTCATCAACGCCGCCGACGGGATGCAGACCGACGAGATGTGGAAGGTGGCCGCGGAGTTCGACGTCCCGATCGTCGTCCCGTTCCTGTCGGGTCCCGACCCTCGCCACATGGAGCGAGTGCGCACCGATCCGGTCCAGGCCATGGTCGACTTCTTCGAGGCGAGACTGGCCGACGCCGATCGCTTCGGTCTCCGGTCACGCTGCATCGTCGATCCCGGCACCGGATTCGCTCCGTCCAACTGGCCGTGGGACGAGCGTTTCGTCTACCAGAAACACGTCTACTCCAACCTCGACGAGCTGCGCCGATTCGGCCTGCCGCTCTACATCGCGTTGCCGTGGAAGGAGACCGCGCAACACGACGAACTGCTCGACATCGTCGTCCAGCAGCGCCCCGAATTCGGCCGCTGCCACTACCCCGCCAAGATCCGTCGGTTCCAGCAGCGCCACGCCATCACCTGACGCGAAGCACGGTCAGGCGTAGCCGGGTTCCGCGGGGGTCGCGGTGACGCCCGACGCCGCGAGGCTGATGCGGTCTCCCTGCATGCGCAGGACACCGTCGGCGAACTCGAAGCGACGAGCATCGAGGTTGTCGAGGCGCAGCCAATCGTGATCGGTCCCGAGAACATGACGCTCGAGCGCATGGATCACGCCACCGTGCGACACCACGACGAGGCGGCGGTCACCGGCACCAGCGATCGTGGCGAGCGCCGCGAGTGCGCGGTCGATCACCGCCTGGTCGGGCTCGTACCCCGGCGGACGCTCGCCGGATGCCAGAAAGCCTGGGTACCGCTCCTCGATCTCGACACGGGTCAGCCCCTGCCACTCACCCGCCGATCGTTCCTGCAGGTCGGTGACCGCGTCGCCGAGCTCGATCGACGCACCGGCCGCGAGCAGCTCGCCGGTCTGTCGGGCGCGCTGCAGGTTCGATGTCACCACGGCGTCGAAGGGGCCGTGTGCGGCCAGTGCGCGCGCGGCGGCCCGAGCCTGTTCCTCGCCACGCTCGCTCAGCGGCGGATCCGCCCGTCCCTGCCAACGGCGCGCCGCGTTCCAGATCGACTCGCCGTGACGAACGAGCAGCAGCGTCGTCATCGAACGTCGAGCGTTGACATCGAACGGGCGAGACCGAGGTCGGTCAGCGACGGTCGGACCGCGAGGTTGAGCGGCACGGCTGATCCGTCGGCTCGTTGGAGCACCTGCTCGGCGGGGTCACCCGCCACGCCGACACCCGCTCGATCGAGCGCGGTCGCCATCACTTCGGCCGCCTGGACCGACAACGACGCCAGGTCTCGATGGCGGTGCAGCCGGCTGCCGAGGTCGACCTGACCGATGCTGTCGGGACCGAACCGCTCGGCGATGTCGATCAGCATCGCGATCTCCACGCCCCATCCTTCGACGAAGGGAATCGACTCGAGCACCGATCGTCGTCCGGCGAACTCGCCCGACAGCGGCTGTGCCAGTCCCGTGAGCCCCGGGAAGTAGCGCGACAGAATCGGCCGGGCGACCAGTTCGGTCGTTCGGCCACCACCGCCGTACTTCGTGGGTCGGTGATACAACGCCTTGACCAGGGCGACGGAGTCGTCGGACAACAGGGGCGCCACCAGCTTCAACACCCAGTCGGGTTCGAAGCTCGTCACGTCACCGTCGCACCACACGACGACATCACCGTGGCTCACGAGCAGGGTCGACCAGAGCGCGTTGCCCTTGCCGTGTCCGGCGCCGTGGACATCGTGCACGTCCTCGATCGACACGACTCGGGCGCCGGCGTGTGCGGCCACACGGGCGGTGTCGTCGGTGCTGCGATCATCCAGCACGATCAGTTCGTCGACCACGCCGAAGCGGGTCATCAGCTCGGAACGAATCACGCTCACGAGCGGACCGATCGTTGCTGCCTCGTCCCGGCAGGGGATGCAGACCGAGATGGTTCGACCGGCCTTCGCGGCGATCACCGCATCGGCGACGGCCCCGTCGTGTTCGAATGTGCGAACGCCACTCATCGATTGCCACCGCCCGCGATCATCATGCAGGATCGAGTTGCCCGCGCGGGTGGACGCCGGCCGGCTCGAGTGTCTCGTTCCACCCGGCTGGACAGAACTCGGGCGCGATCTCCGCGAGTGGCGTGAGCACGAAGCGCCGCTCGGCGAACCGTGGATGCGGCACGATCAACTCGTCGCTCTCGATCGTCACGTCGTCGTACAGGACGATGTCGACGTCGAGCGTTCGCGGGCCCCAGTGCACCACACGCTGGCGCATCGCTTCACCCTCGATCCGCTGACACCGTCGGAGGAGCGCGAACGGGTCGAGTGTCGTCTCGAGTTCGACGACCATGTTGAGGTAGGCGCCTTGATCATCGGGGCCGCCCACCGGATCGGTCTCGTACACCTGCGATTGCGCCACGATCGGTGACAGCCCTGCGACGGCCAGACGCAGGTACGACTCGCGGTCGCCGAGGTTCGATCCGAGTGCGATGAACGCTCGGTGGGTGGTGAGGGGTGTGTTCTCCCGGTCGGCGATCGTGCGGCGGATGCGCACCGACGTGGTCGCCGCGTCGACGGCGATCGGCGGCCGCAGTTTGGTCAGCACGACCTCGACGGCTTCGACGAGGTCGAACGTGAGGACCTCGTCCGCGATGCGGGTGGCGAGCCGCTCGAGCAGGATGTCCTTCGACTCGCTGACCAACGCCGAGACCTGGTCGGCGACGAGGCCGTAGTGGACCGTGTCGCCGAGTTCGTCGGAACGGCCCGCATCGTGCAGGTCGACGTCGAGGACGAGGTCGATCTGCAGCGGTTGGGCGGCCTCGCGCTCGTGTGGCAGAGCACCGACGACCGCCATGGCCCGGAGTTCAGAGATCCTGATCTGGTCGGTCATTTGCGCTCTCTCGTTCGACGGGCACACGGTCGTGGGCCAGCCTAGGAGGCAACAGCCGTCACCCACCCCCTGCTCAGGGGCGCGGCGGTGCTCGGTGTCGACCGTCAGGTTCGGCGGGCCAGGTGGACCTCGCCGAGGATGCACAACAGGGCATCGTTGCCGTCGTCGTAGACCTCGACGCGGACAAACACCGAGCCGTCGTCCTGCGGCATCACGACGGGTGCCGCTCGGAACGGGCCCACCATCGCCGGTGCCAGGTAGCGCAGCAGAGCGCCGTGGGCATCGACCGGCCCGAGCACCGCCGTCGCGCCACCGACCGCCGCCTCGGTGACGAGGTCGAAGGCGACGCCACCGTGGAGTCCGCCGAAGCCGTTCCGGCTCGACGGCCCGAGCGGCATCGTCCAGTACGTCTGACCGTCGGCATCGGTCGCCGTGTCGAGTCCGATGATGTCGTGCAGTCGACCGGTCAGGCGACACGCCCCGTCGAATCGATCCATGAACCGTCGGTGCATCTTCGCCATCTCCTCCGGATCGACGGCAGGGGCGTCACCCGCTGGCGGCTTCGGAAAGGAGATCTGCTGCGTGCTGTCGGCAACGCGTGTGCCGAGTTCGTCGCGCGCCTCGATCTGCACGATCGAGGTGCGACGTCCCTCTCGCAGGGTCCGGACGTCGACGAACAACTTCTCGCCGACCGGGCGTCCGATGCGGTGCACGCTGATGTCGGCATGGAGGAACGGCCGGGACGGGCCGGCCTGAGACGACGCCATGTCGAGGAAGACACCCAGCACGCCGAAGTCGACGTGTCCGTCGTCCTCGAGGAGCAGCGGCGACAGATGCAGGTGCAGCCCCGGGCCGCACGGGTCCTCGGGCGGACAGGCGTGCAGTCCGATCTGTCCGATGACGTGGTCGTCCATCGAATGGACGCCGGGTGGCTTGGGCGGGGAGGTCGACACGCCGTTCGTTCTATCGTCGCGGCGCCGCTCAGGTCGTACGCGACGAGGTGATCCGAGGGATCGCGACGATGAAGGAGCCCGCGGCGGCGACCGCGATGGCGACGTAGGCCCAACTGTTTCCCCAGTACGGCTCGAGCATGAAGTAGCTCCGCAGTGCGGGGATCAGCAGCACGACGCCGTAGCTGGCAGCCATCGCCACGACGAGCAGGAGCTTCCAGGGTCGCATGGGCCGGCTGGCGACGGCGAGAACGACCAGGCCGATCAGCAGCAACGTCATGGTCGCGAGCGTTCGTGCCTCGGCGAGCGTGACGTCGTCGATGCGGCGAGCAGCCTCGTAGGCGGCGAGCGTCGCGGTGCCGGCGGCCACGCCGGCGGGAACCGAGAATCGCAGGACTCGCGGAAGGAACCCGGGACGGACGAGATCGACCTCTGGTGCCAGCGCGAGGAAGAAGCCGGGGATCCCGATGCTGAACGTTCCGATCAGGGTCAACTGGCGGGGCAGGAACGGGAACGGAATCCCCAGGATCGCCACGACGGCGGTCAGCAGCACGGCGTAGGCCGCCTTGGTCACGAACAGGTTCGAGACGCGCTCGACGTTGTTGATGACCTTGCGGCCCTCGTTGACCACGGTCGGGAGACTGGAGAATCTGTCGTCGGTGAGCACCAGGTCCGCAACCGCCTTGGTCGCCTCGCTGCCCGAACCCATCGAGATGCCGAGGTCGGCACCCTTCAGCGCGAGCACATCGTTGACGCCGTCGCCGGTCATCGCCACCACGTGACCGCGCGATTGCAGTGCCGTGACCATCGCCTGCTTCTGCTGGGGTGTGACCCGACCGAAGACCGTCGTCGTCTCCAGCGCGTCGGCGAGCGCTTCGGCGTCGTCGGGGAGTTCGCGAGCGTCCATCATCGCCGCTGCCGACACGAGGCCGGCGCGCTCGGCGATGGCCGCGACGGTGTCGTGGTTGTCACCGGAGATGACCTTCAACACCACCTGCTGATCGGCGAAATAGGCGAGGATCTCGGCCGCATCCGGGCGAATCTCGTCTTCGAGTTCGACGATCGCCACGGTTCGAGCGTCGTCCGGGAGCGCATCGCCGTCGGGCCCACCATCGGAGCTCACGACGGCGAGGAGACGCTTCCCCTCAGCACTCAGGGTCTCGACCAGGCCACGATCGGGATCATCGGCCGGCAGGAGGAAGTCGGGCGCGCCGAGGTAGAACCACCCCTGCCCGACGAACGACGCCGCAGACCACTTGCGGTCGCTGGAGAACGGTTCGACGTCCTCGACCGCCCAGTCCGACGTCGTGCCGACCTCGGCGGCGATCGCTGCCATCGTCGGATTCGGTGCATCGTCTGCGGCCGCCAGCGCCACGAGCACTCGTCGGGCCTCGTCCTCGGTTCGTCCCTGTGCGGCGTGCATCGCGGCGAATCTGATCTCGCCGGTGGTGATCGTGCCGGTCTTGTCGAGACAGAGCACATCGACCCGGGCGAGCACCTCGACCGTCGACAGTTGTTTGGCGAGTGCGTTGCGGCGTGCCAGCGCGATCACCCCGGCCATGAACGACAGGCTCGTCAGCAGCACCAGACCATCGGGGACCATGGCGACCGCAGCAGCCACGGTTCCCTGCAGCGCCTCCTGCCATCGGTCCTCTGCACCCAGCAGTCGCAGGAAGAGGAGCACGGACGCGATCGGGATGATGATGGTCAACCAACGCAGAATCTGGTCGATCCCCGCGCGCAGTTGGGACTGGGCTGCGGAGAACTGTTTGGCCTCGCTGGCGAGCGAGTTGGCGTAGCTGTCGGCGCCGACGGCGGTCGCGCGCACCATCGCGTTGCCCGCCACCACGAAACTCCCCGACATCGCCTCGTCGCCCGGATACTTGACCAACGGCACCGATTCTCCGGTGAGCATCGACTCGTCGAGGCGGAGACCGGTCGCCTCCAGCACCACACCGTCGACGGGGACCTGACCGCCCGTGCGAATCTGGAGGACGTCGTCGAGCACCAACTCTTCCGTGGCCACCTCGACCATCTCGCCGTTTCGCCGAACGATGGCGTGCGGCTCGGTGACGACTTGGAGTCGCTCGAGTTCGCGTCGTGCGCGCAACTCCTGGACGACACCGATGACCGAGTTCGACACGACGACGCCGACGAACAGCCCGTCCTGCCAGTGGCCGGCGATGACGACGAGCACGAACAGCGTCAACATGATGGCGTTGACGAGCGTGAAGACGTTGGCGGCGACGATCTGACCGAGCGTGCGTCCCGGCGGTTCGGGAGCGACGTTGACCCTGCCGTCAGCGACGCGTTCGGCGACCTCGGCATCGCTCAGCCCGAAGGCGGGGGCAACGCCGGCAGCTTCCATTCGGGCGAAGACTACTGATCAGTCTGGGCGCGCCGTCGAGAAAGAGTGGTTCACTTGGGGGATGCGTTCACATGGCAACTCTGCGGACCTGATTGCCTACGTGCGTGATTCGGTGATCGGGCGCGAAGACGTGATCGACGGACCGTACGGACCGCGTCCGATCATCTATGCGGACTACACGGCGTCCGGTCGGTCGCTGACGTTCATCGAGGACTACATCCGCGCGGTGGTGCTCCCGTTGTATGCGAACACCCACACCGAGTCGTCGGGCACCGGTCTGCAGACCACTCGCATGCGTGAGGAGGCGCGGGACATCATCGCCGGAGCCACCGGTGCATCGCGCGACGAACACGCCGTCGTCTTCTGCGGCAGCGGGGCCACCCACGCGATCGCCAAGCTGATCGGCGTGATGGGGCTGCGGTTGCCATCGGCGCTCGACGATCGGTACGGGCTCGATCAGTCGATCGACGACGCGTCTCGCCCGGTCGTGTTCATCGGGCCGTACGAGCATCATTCGAACGAACTGCCGTGGCGCGAGTCGATCGCCGACGTCGTGATCATCGACGAGGATGCCGACGGTCACATCAGCCTCGACCATCTCGAGCGCGAACTGCTCGCTCACGCTGACCGGGCCACGCTGATCGGTTCCTTCTCCGCCGCGTCGAACGTGACCGGCATCATCACCGACACGGTGGCCGTGTCGACGCTGCTGCATCGTCACGGAGCGCTGTCGCTCTGGGACTACGCGGCCGCAGCACCGTACGTGCCGATCGAGATGGGGTCGTCCGCCGACGGCAACCTCGCGTACAAGGACGCCGTCTTCATCTCACCGCACAAGCTCATCGGCGGGCCCGGAACACCCGGGGTGCTGGTCGCCCGCCGCGACCTGTTCGCCAACCGCGTCCCCGACGTGCCGGGTGGCGGGACCGTGCAGTACGTCAGCACGACCGAACACGACTACCACCACGAGGTCGAGCATCGAGAGGAAGCCGGGACGCCGGCGATCGTCGAATCGATTCGCGCCGGGCTCGTCTTCCAGTTGAAGGAGGCCGTGGGGGCTGAGGTCATCGAGGCGCGCGAAGCAGATCTCGTCCGGCGCGCCATCGCCGCGTGGGAGCAGCATCCGAACATCGACGTGCTGGGCAGCCACGAAGCCGACCGGCTGTCGATCGTGTCGTTCGTCATTCGCCACGGCGAGCAGTTCCTGCATCACAACTTCGTCGTGGCGTTGCTCAACGACATCTTCGGCATCCAGTCACGGGGTGGATGTTCGTGTGCCGGACCGTACGGGCACCGGTTGCTGGGCATCGACCTCGATCGCTCGCACGCATTCCAGCGCGAGATCACGCGTGGCTGTGAAGGGATCAAGCCCGGCTGGGTCAGGGTGAATTTCAACTACTTCATCGACGAGGCCACCTTCTCCTACATCGTCGACGCAGTCCAGCAGATCGCATCCGACGGTGCGGCGCTGCTGCGCGAGTACCGATTCGAGCCGGACTCCGGGCTGTGGAGTCATCGCGTCGGGTCGTGTGGTCCGTCGATGAGCCTCGACGAGATCTCCTACGACGACGGCCAGATGACGTTCGAGAACCGCCGGCGAACGGAGTCGATCGATCTGGAACGTCATCTCGCCGCGGCGCACGCGTTGTTCCGACATGCCCACGAGGCGGCGGCCGACGATGGGTTCGAACCACCGGAGACGACCGCCGACTTCGAACACCTGCGATGGTTCGCGTACCCCAGCGATGTGATCCGCGACGGACACGACGACCGGAGGTGATCCCGCACCGCGCGCCACGACCGTCCCATGGCGGCTGTCAGATGACGGAGGGACGCGCAATCGTCACGAAACCGTCATATTCGGCTAGGCTCTCGGCTTCATGTTGAGCGACGCTCGAATCTCCGGACGGGGACGAATCCCCCGTCGGCGTCGAACCATCGCGCTCCTCGCACTCGCGGTCGGAACCGTCGTCGCGCCGCTGGCTGCCGAGGCACCCGTGACAGCCCAGACATCGGACTCGACGGCCGCACAGGCAGCTGCTGAGATTCAGGCCGCCCGCGACCGCGCGAACGCCGCAGCACAAGCGATGTGGGACGCCGAGTCCGAACTCGACACCCTCGATGTCACACTCACCGCCACCGAGGCCGACCTCGCCGCCGTCGAGGCACAGGCCGCCGGCATGCGATCGAGCCTCCAGCAGGACGCACAGCGCAACTTCGCCAACGCCGGCGCATCGAACCCGCTCCTGATCGATCTCGAGCAGGCCAACGACGGCATCACGGCCGACCGCCAGGCCGCGATCGCTCGCGGTGCCGCGTCGGTCGAACTCGACGACTTCGATGCCGTGATGAAGGAAGTCGACGCGCAGCGCAAGGAAGTCGAGCGACAGATCGACGCCACGACGCAGGCCCGCGCGCAGTTCGAGCAGTTGAAGGCGAACGCCGAGGCCGAGGTCGTCCATCTCGCCGAGGTCGAGAAGCAGCGCCTCCACGACGAAGCCGTGCAGCGCGAACTCGATCGTCAACGTGCCGCGAAGCTCGAACAGGAGCGTGCCGCTGCTGCCGCCGCGCAGGCAGCAGCAGACAAGAACGCCGCTGCTGCCGCAGCATCGTCGTCGTCGAGTGGCGGCTCCTCGTCGAGTTCCTCGTCCGGATCGTCGTCCAGCGGAACGTCCTCCAGCGGATCGTCGGGGTCGTCATCGTCGGGGTCGTCGCAGGGCGCGGCCACACCGGCACCACCGAGCCCCCCACCGGCGAATGCCGGCTCCGGGATCGTCTGCCCGGTCGCAGGACCTCGCGCATTCGGTGACACGTGGGGCGCGGCCCGGTCCGGTGGCCGCAGCCACGAAGGCGTCGACATGATGTCGCCCGGCGGCACCCCGCTCGTCGCGGTGGAGTCCGGCTACGTCCAGTTCAAGACGACCAACCTCGGCGGCAACTCGGTGTGGCTCAACGGAGGCAGCGGCACCCGCTACTTCTACGCCCACCTCAGCGCCTGGGAGGGTTCGAGCCGCAACGTCTCGCGCGGTGAGGTCATCGGGTACGTCGGTGCCACGGGCAACACCTCCGCCAACCACCTCCACTTCGAGGTGCACCCGGGTGGCGGCCGTGCCGTCAACCCGTACCCGTACGTTCGCGCCGTCTGCTGACCGACGCGCAACGCTCACCCGTCGCCTCGGGCCTATCGGAGCCGTTCCACGAGCCCCGCTCGGCCGTCGATGTCGAGCTTGGTGTAGATGCGACCCAGGTGCGAGTCGACGGTGCGCCGAGAGGTCCCCAGGCGCTCGGCGATCTGCCGGCTCGTCAGGCCGGACACCGCCAGCTGGGCCACCTCCTTCTCGCGGCTGGTCAACGGCCATTCGGCGAGCGAGCTGGCCACGGTGCCGGCGCGCTGACGCTCGGCTGCTTCCTGCAACCACTGGCGTGCATCGCTCGGGCTGATCGATGGCACCGTCGCCGCCGTCAGCGCGCACTCGGCGGCGAGGTGTCGACACTGCAGCCGGTCGAAGGCCACCATGCAGTCGCCCAGCGCTGCCACGTCGCGTCGGGACGCCGCGTCGATGCGGGCGACGCGGACCGCGTGCCAGCCACCTTCCAGGTCGGCGACGGGGAGTCGCTGCACGCCAACGGCGGCGAGGCCCGGCTGGCCCGGGCGCGCCAGGTCGTGCAGGCAGTCCAACGCCGCGGCGACGTTGCCGACATCCAACGCTCGATCGGCTGCGTCGTGCAACAGCTCGATGGCCCGGTCGGGCTCGAGGCGGTGATGTGCGACCCAGGCGTGGGCCCGGCTGAGTGATGCAGCGAAGAGGCGGGCCGGATGTTGACGAGGCGACGCCAATTCGTCGAGCACCGCCGTTGCCTCGGAGATCTCGCCGGACTCGGCATGGCAGATTGCACGCAGCACGACGGCCCAACGGCTCATGCCGACCTGTCGAACGGTGTCGAATCCGTAGCGCGCCTCGAGCGCGAGGGTGAGGGCACGGTCGTACTCGCCGCGCACGAACCAGGAGAACCCGGTCGCGAGACTCGCGAGCGCCGCGCTCTGCGTGTCGCCGGAGTCGGCCCATGAGTCGGACCGGTCCGCGACGATCGCATCGAGTTCGCCGAACCTGCCCGACTCTGCCAGGGCATTGATGTGCAGACCGGCCATCGCGGTGTCCGAGAGGACATAGGCGCCGGGCCCGATCGAGGAGTACAGGTCGAGGGCCGCAGACACCCGAGCTGCAGCAGCGATGGGCCGGCCCTTGGCTCGCTCGGCGTGCCCCATCGTCATGGCCACCACGACCGCCACTGGACCGGGATCGAGTTCGCCGACGCGCCCGGTGATCTCGATCGCTCGATCGATCTGCCCCGACGTCACCCACAGCTGTGCGGCGGTCGACAGGGCCTTGTCGCGCGGGAACCCGGGCGACCAGTCGTGGGCGGTGATGAATCGCTCGATCGATCCCTCGTCGAAACCACGCCAGTACCAGGCATTCGCCACCATCGCCGCGAACGCGGCGCGGTCGTCATCGGTCCCGATCGACTGTTCCCACACCGGGAAGTGATCCTTCATCGCCTCGAAGTCGGCCGACGCATACTGGCGCGCGGCGACCAGTCGGCCCATGTCGAAGGTCGGCTCGAGGGCGAACGCTGCCTCGGCCAGTCGTTGGCTCAGCGCCAGCTCTCCGGCAACTCCTGCCAGCCAGGCTGCCTCTGCGTACGCCGCCGCGTCGACGGAACCGACGCCATCGAGCGTCCAGCTCGCGAGGCGGAGCCGGTCGTCGGCGCGCAGCGAGGTGAAGGAGCTGATCAGCGCCGAGTGCTCGGTCTGGATCTGTCTGCGGACGAGAGCCGGGGCGCTTGCTCGGATCACCGCTGCGACGAGTGGGGGTGTGGCGGTGATGTGCAAGCGGCGCTCGTCGAGTCGACTGTCGACCAACCCGCGGTCCGCGAGCCGCCTGAGGATGTCATCGTCGACGAACGGTGCGAGCTCGGCAGGCCCGGCCGAACCCACGATCGCGATGCGACGCAACACCTCGCGCTCATCGGGCTCGAGCGCCGCCAGGGTGCGCTCCACCAGGTCGACCAATCGATCGCTGGTGAGAGGAACCTCGGTGAGCATCGAGCCCTCGGCAGCCTCGACGACCTCGCGAATGAGCATCGCGTTGCCGCCCGTCAACTCGTGGATCTCGTGTGCGGTTGCACGGGGCAGCGGAGCACCGGAGAGTTCCTCCAGCAGGGTGGCGGTGTCGACCCGGCCGAGCGGCGAGCAGTTGTACGTGCTCAGCGATCCGTCAGACAGGAGCGCATCGATCACATGCGGCAGCGGGGTCCCGCTGCGCAGTGTGACGAGCAGCCGTGCGTGGCCGCCGCTGGCGGCCTGGGTCAGCGCGGCGAGGCTCGGGACATCGACCGCGTCCACGTCCCCGATCGCCACGACGGTCGGCGCCGCGCCGGAGTCGAGCGTCGACGCAAGCGTTGCTGGACTCCCGAGGCACCGCTCGATTGCCCCGTACGGCACGTCGTCGTGTCCGGCTCCGGTCACCGTGACCACGTGGTGACCGGTGTCTTCGAGGGCCGATGCGACGAGGCCCGAGAGGTACGTCTTGCCGACCCCTCGATGTCCGGTGATCGCCACGCCGACCCGGGCGGCGTGCAGCGACGCCAACACAGCAGCGACCTGCTCGGTCCGGTCGAGCGCCTGACGCATCGTCGAAACCTAGTGGACTCCCCGATGGACACGCCGGTGTCTGCGTACATGTGTACCGATGTCGTGACCCCGGACTCTTCGTAACGTGCGCGCCCGTGGACGGAACTGGCGGAGGAGACATGACGGGCAGACATTCACCGGATCGACGTGGACGGTCGATCATCTGGCTGCGGCGGCTGGGGGCCGCGGTGGCCTTGGTGCTCGTCGCGACGTCGGTGATCGCCGTGGCGAACCCCGATGCCGTTGTACATGCTGCTCCCGGACCGTGTGGTGACCTGCTGATCCCGGGGTCCGACGGTCGGGTTGACGGTCGTCACCAGACGGTCGTGCAGGTCGACGTTTCATCGGACATCTGTGAGCTCGAACAGCGGGTGATCGCCGAGATCGCCGCCGAGCGTGGGATCGAACTCGACGACGCCGCGCGTGCCGAGATCCTGTCGTACGGGCGCGACGAGGTCCGCACGCGGTTGTTGTTGGAACTGATGCGACTGCTGGACGTGCCGCGGGCTTCGCGCGATGCCGTCGAGCAGGGCAGTGTCGACTGGTTCGCCGACCGGTACCGAGACTTCCGCCTCGACGCCGCCGAGTCGGCGCTCACCGAATACGACACGTGGAAGACCGCGCCGTGCGACTACGAGGCGCCGGGCGAGCACACCTACGACGTGCGCCCGGCCGAGTGCACGGGGCTGTCGATGTTGTGGAGTGGCGGGCCCCGACCTCCGAAGTACCAGGAGTTCGTGACGTACGGCATCGAGCAAGCGAACGGGGGCGGCGCGGAGATCGAATTCGCCACGGACTACGTCGCTTCACTCCTCACGGCGTTGGCGGTGTCCGGTGCTGCCGTCGGAGCAACGGCCGCGGCGGCCTTCCCGCTCAGCCTGACGGTCGTCGCCACCGCACTGCTCCCGTATCACTTCGTGAAGAGCGCGGCCCTTGGCAGTCTGGGTCTCTTCGTTGGGCAGTTGGTCGCGGCGACCGTGTTCGCGATCGTCGTCACCGCGGTCGTGGTGTCGATCGTCCGCGGGATCCAGATCTCGAAGGACAACGAGATTCGACCACGTCTCGAACTCGATCGGGCGCTGGCCGTGCCGATCGACGAGTCTCAGCTGCGGGCAGCCGCGGCCGATGAATCCACCGTCAGCCAGGTGTTGACGGCGTACATGTTCGGTGTCAGCCCCGACGTCCTGCCGCCCACGCTCGCCGCGCTCCCCGCCGCAGCGCCGGCGGACGCACCGCAGTTCGTCACGAAGGTCGCGGAGGGGACGACGCTGGTGACCTCGACGTCGCCGACGCTCGACGTGCTGGGCCACGACGGCGTGCCGAATCGCGTCTGGGTGAAGGATCGTTGGTTCGTGGTGCAACCGGTCGACGGTTCCTCGCCTCCCACGCTGATGCCAACGCTGTCGTACTACCGCTCCGACGGCATCGCGATCGTGGCGCGGTTCGACGGTGACGAACTCGTGTTGGTCGAGGCCGGAGGGGGAGCGCCGGCACCCAACTGTGACACGGGCATCAAGTGCACTCGCACCGACACCCTCGTCTACTTCACCGACGTTGCGGACGACGGTGTGGTGTCGACGGCGACGTCGCGGTTCATCGGTCGTCCGCCGGTGATCACCGCGGGACCGGTCGTGACGGGCGACCTCACCGAGGGCAGCACGATCACGTTGTCCGTCGACGCGAGCGACCCCGAGGGAGCCCCGCTCAAGTACGTGTGGTCGCTCACGAGGGACAGCGTCGGCGGTGAGCGTGTCACCAGCGTCGTCACCGGCGCCGCGACGATCGACCAACGCCTCGTCGGTGGCGGTGACTACGACATCTCGATCACGGTGATCGATCAGGCGGGCGGCGAAGCCACCGCCACGACCAGCGTCACCGTCGCGGCAACCACCGG
>JBAWHL010000482.1:0-2163 GCA_049593815.1 Ilumatobacteraceae bacterium
GAGCCGTCCCGCACTGGACGACCTGCGCGAGCGTTGGAACGACCGTGCGGGCGAGCGCGCCGGGCGACCGGGTGCAGGGAACGTCGGGCGCCACAACGGCGGTCCGTTCAGCCGAGGCGCGGGCGTCGCGTCCGAGGCCCTGACCGACCTCCTCGATCTCGATGCTGCCGAACTGCGCACGCAGCTGCGTGACGGGGCAACGCTGGCCGACATCGCGGAGTCAGCCGGCATCGACGTGCAGGCAGTGATCGACGAACTGATGGCGGAGACGTCTGAGCGCTTCGACACCGCCGTGGAGAACGGGCGCCTGGATCAGTCCGCTGCCGACGAGAAGCTCGCCGAGATCGAGGCGAAGATCACCGAGATGGTGAACACCGGCCTGCCGTCACATGACGGCTCCGGACAGTCGGCACCGTCGGACAGCCCCGACAGTTCTGACGCGGAGGACTGACCCTTCCGGTCCTCGTGCGGCGTGTCCCGACGCCGCCCACGCGTCGGTACGCCCGATGTGACGAGCCGTCCGCCGGCGAACCGCCTGGTTCGCGTGGCCGATGCGTTTGTCACGTCGGGCGTCGTCGCGTTCGGGCATCGCACCCGTAACGTCGTGGCGTGATCTGCGTCGACATCGCTGGGGTGGGCATCGCCCAACCTGACAAGGTGCTCTTCAGTGACCTCGACGTCACCGTGTCGACGGGCGATCGGGTCGCGGTCGTCGGCGTGAACGGTTCCGGCAAGACCACGCTCCTGCGCATCCTGACCGGGTTGCTCGAACCCGACGATGGTGCGGTCCGATTCGGACGGGGGCTCCGCACGGCGTCGTTGGAGCAGGATCCGGTGCTGCCGCCGGGAACGGTGTCGCAGTTCCTCGGCGAGTCCTGGGAAGTGGCCGCCGTCGCCACCCGCCTCGGTGTGCTCCCGCTGCTCGAACGTCAGACCGACGAACTGTCGGGGGGCCAGGCAAAGCGTGTCGCTCTCGCCAAGGTCCTCGCCGACGACGAGCACGGTGACCACGACATGGTCGTGCTCGACGAGCCGACCAATCACCTCGATCTCGAGGCGATCGAGTGGTTGGAATCCCGCTTGGTCAAGATGAACTCTGCGCTGGTGCTCGTCACTCACGACCGTCACGCACTCGACCGGTTGACGACCGATGTCGGTCCGAGCAAGGTGGTCGAACTCGACGGTGGGCGCTGCTTCGTGCACCAGGCGGCCGCGGGCGTCAGCGCCTATGCCACCTACCTCGATGCACGCGCGGAGCGGATCGAGCGGGAGGTCAAGGAGGAGTCGACGCGCAAGATCCTGGCCCGCAAGGAACTCGCCTGGTTGCGTCGCGGTGCGCCGGCGCGTTCGACCAAGCCGAAGGCGCGTCTGCGATCGGCGAACGAGATCGTGTCGGGCGGACCGGCCCCGGCAGGAGTGCGTGGCAACGACCTCGTGCTCGGCGGCGGTACCGCGCGCCTCGGCAATCAGGTGGTGGAACTCGAGGGCATCGCCCAGCGGTTCGACGTCGGCACCCCAGAGGAACTCACCGTGTTCGAGGGCGTCGACCTGCTCGTCGAGCCCGGCGCGCGGCTCGCGGTCGTCGGCCCGAACGGGTCCGGGAAGTCCACGCTGCTCGACATCATCGCTGGTCGCGCCGAACCGGTGGCGGGCACGGTCAAGCGTGGCACGACCGTCGTCGTCGGCTTCGCCGACCAGCACTCGTCGGATCTCGACCCGAACGCGGTCGTCCGCGAACTCGTCGCCGGCCCCCACCGCGAGCCCGATCACCGCGACCGAGCGCTGCTGGAGCGATTCTGGTTCGACTCGACGGCGCAGTACGCGCCCGTGCGGATGCTGTCAGGTGGCGAACGTCGGCGGCTGCAGCTCGTCATGGTGCTGGCGACCGAACCGAATCTGCTGATCCTCGACGAACCGACCAACGACCTGGACCTCGACACCCTGCGCTCGATTGAGGCGTTCCTGGACGAGTGGCCGGGCGCATTGGTCGTCGCCAGCCACGATCGTGCCTTCCTCGACCGAGTCGCCGATCACGTCCTGGCGATCGAACCCGGTGGGACGGTGCGCCGCGTCCCCGGTGGCGTGAGCGGCTGGTTGGCCGAACGCCGGGCGCCCGCCGGTCGAGCTTCGACGTCGTCGGTCGCCACGTCATCGACCGCCACG
>JBAWHL010000483.1:0-2753 GCA_049593815.1 Ilumatobacteraceae bacterium
CAGCAACACCGACCGTCGACCGGAGTACGGCGTCGTCGGCCAACTTCGTGAAGACCCGTGCGAGACCGACGGCGTCGCCCGGCTCGTACAGCATCCCCGTCCGCTCGTCATCGAGATACCGCACGATCTCTCCCGTCGCCGGAACGGCGACGGGGCGCGCCATCGCCAGATACTCACGCAGCTTCAACGGCGAGTAGTGGAACTCCTGGTCCGCACCGGCCGTGATCACGGCGGCATCGACAGACGCGAGCAACCTCGGCACGTCATGATTCGAGATCTGCCCCAACAACTGGACCGCGTCGCCCAGCCCGTGGTCGTCGACGATGGACTCGATCCGTGGTCGGTCCTGCCCATCGCCAGCGATTGCCATGCCGACCCTGCACCCCTGGGCTCGAGCGATCGCGACCGCTTCGAGCGCGAGGTCCAACGCGTGGAACCGTCGCATCGATCCAACCCAGCCCACAACGAAGTCGCCGAGGTGATCGAGCGCCATGCGATCAGCGTCGGGCACGAGGTCCGGGGAGAACCGTTCCGGATCGATCCCCATCGGCGAGACGAGGACGCGGTCGCTCGACACCCCGAGCCGCACCACTTCGGACGCCACCTCCTCGGTCACGCAGGCAACCAGGTCGGCCGAACGCAACGCCGGCACCTCACCGAGCCGGATGATCGGCCCGCCGGACACCCGGCGTTCCACACCCCAGCGGCGCGCCTCCCACACGATGGGCGCGTGGACGTACTCGATGCGAGGTGCGCCTGCGACCTCGGCGATCTTCGATCCCGCGGTGTGAAACAGCTCGTGGTGTTGCCAGACCAATTCGATCGGCCCCGCGTTCGCGTTCGACACCTCGGCCAACTCGGGCGCCCGGCGGCGGTATCGCAACATCTCGACGGAACGCTGACCGTCACGAGCCAGCACCCGCAACGCTGCAGGCACACGTGACGTGCGCCCACGGGAGGAGAGCGACGCTGTCGACGTCTGCGACAGGCACGCCTCCTCGGTCAATGGGCCGCCTGGGGTCACCACGCTCGACGCGAACCCGCGCCGACGCAGCGCGCCAGCCCAGCCTGCGGCCGTGATCCACAGGGCTCCCGCTCCAGCCCAGTTCTGGGGCGTGCGCGGCATCGCCAAGCACGCTCGGGCGGACGCGGGGTCTCGATCTGTCTCTGGCACCTCAGCGAAGATAGCGATAAGCTAATCACACGGCGGGGGTGGGGCTGCACACAATGGCCCAGATCGAAGGCGGAGTACCCATGACCACAGCGTCCGAGGACATTCCAACGCACATCACGTTGCTCGACTGCACGCTGCGTGACGGGGGCTACTACAACGACTGGGACTTCTCGAAGGACCTCATCCGTCGGTACCTCTCCGCTGTCTCTCGCGCTGGTATCGGCGTCGTCGAGGTCGGATTCCGCTCCGCCCAACGTGGCAAGTACCTCGGCCCGACCGCCTACACGACCGACCGGTTCCTCGAATCACTCGGCGACACCACCTCGAGCACCTACGGCGTGATGATGAACGCCAGCGAACTCGTGGCCAGCCCCGCACCCGCCGACCTCGTCGACGAACTGTTCGCGCCCCGATCCGACTCGCCGGTCGACCTCGTCCGCATCGCGGCGCACTACCGCGAAGTCGAAGGGCTCGCCCCGGCGATCGAACGACTCAAGGAGCTCGGCTACGACATCGGCCTCAACCTCATGCAGATCGCCGCCCGTTCACACGACGAGATCCAGCACTTCGCTGGTCTCGTCGGGCAGTTCGGCGTGGACATC
Source organism: Ilumatobacteraceae bacterium (assembly GCA_049593815.1). Classification (GTDB taxonomy): domain Bacteria; phylum Actinomycetota; class Acidimicrobiia; order Acidimicrobiales; family Ilumatobacteraceae; genus Sva-07. The sequence goes on from JBAWHL010000483.1 coordinate 1,777, forward strand.
GCCTACTTCGCCGACTCTTTCGGTGGCATGCAACCCGCTGACGTCACGCAGGTCGTGGCATCGCTGCAGGGCGCGTTCGACGGCCCGATCGGTGCCCACATGCACGACAACATGTCGCTCGGGTTCGCCAATTCGATGGCCGCGGTCGAGGCCGGCGCGACCTACGTCGACGCCACGCTGCTCGGCATGGGACGCGGCCCTGGCAACGCCCGCACCGAATACATGACCCTCGAGCTCGCTCGGCGCGGCATGGCCGACCTCGACGTCGTGCCACTGCTCCCCCTCGTGATGGGCGACTTCGCGGAGTTGCAGCGGGAGTACGGCTGGGGTTCCAACGCCTACTACTTCCTCGCCGCAGCACACAACATCCATCCGACCTACATCCAGGAGATGAGCACCGACGGCCGCTACGCGGTCGACGAGATCGTCACCGCGCTCACCCAGCTCGGTGCCGCTGGCGCGAGCTTCGATCGTGGGCGGCTGCAGGCGGCAACCAATGACACCGGCGACGCCACCGATGCTGGCGACAGCGACATCAGCGGATGGTGCGAAGGACGAGACGTCCTCATCGTCGGGCCCGGCCCGGCGGGCACGGATCGACGCGAGGACATCGAGGACTACATCCGCCACGCACACCCGGTGGTCATCGCGCTCAACGCCATCGCACCCGTCGATGCCGGTCTGGTCGATGCGTACGCGATCTGCCATCCGGTTCGCGTCATGATCGATGCCGACGAGATCGCCGCCTTGAAGCAACCCGTGTTCATGCCGGCTGGGGTACGAGCTCGGCTCGGAGACCTCCCCGATCACTGCGCGATCCGCAACTACGCGATGACAGTCCGACCCGACGAGTTCAGCGTGGGACCAACGTCATCGGTGGTCCCACGCATCTCGGCGTTCCCGTATGCACTCGCGATCGCCGTGGCTGGTGGGGCAACATCCATTTCGCTCACGGGGTTCGATGGTTTCGACGCCAT
>JBAWHL010000484.1:0-9433 GCA_049593815.1 Ilumatobacteraceae bacterium
GCACCGACCACACCCGCCACCACCCGACGCGCCGTCGAGCACCGCGCCGGCACCGGCATGCCGACCACACCCGCCACCACCCGAATTTCTGAGCCCTCGTTGCGCTGAGCGCAACGCCCGCTCAGAATTTCGGCGTTCAGATGCGTTCGAGGGCGGCGTTGTCGAACAACGGGGTGATGCCGTGGTCGGCGATGTCGGCTCGGAGTTCGTCCGTCGAAGGCGCCGACAGGTCGCCGCGTGCTGCCTCGATGATCGCCGGGAGCAGCCGGGCATCGCTCGTCGTGTTGAGAAACATCTGGGGATGTGAGAGCACGAATCGCACGGCGCGGTCGATCGCCGAGGGATCGGTGAGCGGTTCGTACCAGCTGAAATGCCCCGTCGTCCCATCGCTCCAGCGGCCACGAGCGACCGCCTTGATCGTCTGCACCGCGACCTCTCGATCGGCGCAGGTCTCGAGCAACAACTCCACGTCGCGGCGATAGCCCGGGTCGTCGAGCAGGATGAAGTTCACGGGCAGCAGCACCGACGCGAAGTCGAATCGCTCGAGGCTGCGCAGGTGCATCCCGGCGATGCGCAGCCCGTGGCCGGTGACGCGATGTCGCCGACCAGCCCCTCGTCGCGAGCCGCCGCCAACGCCTCGACCGCTCCCCCAGCAGCGAATGCCGCCTCCCACTCGTCGGATTCGACGAGGTTGTGCAACTGGATGAGGTCGACCTGACCGACCCCCATCCGTTCGAGCGACCGTTCCAGCTCGGCCCGCGCCGCGGCACCATCGCGTTCACCGGTCTTGGTCGCGAGGAAGACCTCGTCACGGTGTTCTGCGAGCCACGGACGCAGGCGATCCTCGGATGCCCCGTACGACGCGGCGGTGTCGATGTGGTTGAGGCCCCACTCGCGCACGCTCGCCATCGTCGCGTCGGCGCGTTCCTGGCTCATCCCACCCAACGCCGCTGCGCCGAAGACGACCCGTGTCGATTCGTGACCGGTCCGACCGAACGATGCAGTGGGGATCATGTGCGGACCGTACCGCGCCGCGTCGAGGCGATGTCACCGAAGCCGGTCACGTCGACGACGAGGGCTCAGCCACGGGTGAGGTCGCGCCGATCGAACAGGACGACGGCGACCGCGATCAGCGCTGCCGAGACCCCCACGAACAACCCCACCGACGACCACTCGATGCCGTTCTGGAGCGGATCGCCACCGAGGTACCAGTCGAACGGAGTCCACTGCTTCCAGCCGCTCTGGTCGTCGACCACGGAGAGGATCGAGTTGATCGCGTAGCTGGCGGCGAACGCCGCGACCGTGCCGACCGTGGCCGCCCGCACGCTGCCCGACGCCGCACCGATCGCGACCGCGAGCGCTCCGAACATCACACCGAGCAACGTCACCTGCAGCGACACCGCCCCGACGTCGGCGAGCGACATGCCGAGCCCACCCAGCAGCGACCCGCCGACCACTCCGGCGAACGTGGCGACCCCGACGGCAGCGGTGTGCAGCATCATCGCCACGAACTTCTCGATGACGACTCGTCGACGTGAGACCGGATTCGCCAGGAGCAGGGCCATCGTCCGATCGCGCTCCTCTCCGGCGAGCGCTCGCGCTCCGACGACGACCGCCACCACCGCGACAGCGATCGGCGCCATCAGACCGAACGTCTCGAGCTGATACCAGCCCTCGGGCGTGGACATGTCGCCGCCACCCACCATCGCCAGCAGGTTCTCCGGAAGGTCCGCCGACACGTCCACGAGCGTGTCCTCCAAGGCTGCATACATCCAGCCCATCATCAGACCCATCCCCGCGAACATCACGGCGGAGACGATCAGGACGAGTGGCCGTCCCTCGGCGGCCGTCTTCACCCAGATGCTGCCGACCCGTGCCCCACCCGACAGCCGATCGATGATGCCGGCTGCTCGATCGTTGCGCCGGACCCGATCGACGAGTTCGGCCACGAAACCGCGTGAGCCCGAGGACCTGGTCAGGTCGCGGGCCTCGACGCCCCACCACGCAACGACACACAGCGCCACGATCACGGCCGCCTGGAGTGCGAGATACCCGAGCGCGATGCCGTTGTCGATCGGGTCATGGCCATCGAACCAGTACCACGGCAGGACCTTGGCGAGACCGGCCAACGACTCGGCCAGCGGCAGCAGGCCGACCAGGAAGTAGGCGCCGATCATCGCACCGACCGTGAGCGACATCGCGAGCGAGCGATTGCCGGTGACCCCACCGATCGCCAACGCCAGGCTTCCCCACACCAGCGCGTTGAGCAGGAGGTGCACGTTGACGGCGACGAGGTCGGCCGCACCGGTGTCCACGTCGAGCACGATGGGGGCGAGGTACGATGCCGCGAGGAGCACCGCCGCGCCGCCCGCGATGAGCACGACCATCGCGGCAGCCTTCGCCGTCAGCAGGCTGCGCCGCGAGCACGGGTTGCCGAGCAGCAGCCCGATCGTGCCGTCACGCTCCTCTCCGGCGACGCTCGACGCTCCCATGCTCGAGGCGAACGCCGCGAGGGTCATGGCACCGACCATCCCCAACACGATGTTGTAGGCCAACGTCGCCGGATCGGCGTCGTCCGGGATCCCCATGACCGACCGCACCCCGTCCGGCAGGTCGGCGTACAGGCTGATGTCGATGTCCTGGTAGGCGGCCATCGCGAGCACGAGGAATGCCCCGGCGATCATCGCGCCGATGGCGATGCCGAGCCAACGATCTCGCAGCGCCTTGGTGAAGATGGTGGCGAAGATGGTGGTGAAGATGACGGTGAGCATCGAGATCTAGGGCGACGCCTCGGCGGCCGCGTCGTCGCGGTAATAGGCCAGGAAGATCTCCTCGAGGTCGGCGTCATGCGTCGAGATGTCGACGAGTGACGGTCCCGACCGGATCGCGTCGAGCAGTGCCTCCATCTCACCGCTGTAGGACAACGCGACTCGGGTGCCATCCACCTCGACGTCGTGCACACCGCCGAGGTGCACGAACCGCTCGGCGTCGATGTCGGCAGCGAAGCGCAGTTCGATGCGCCGCAGCGCCTTGGCTTGCAGCGCGGCAATCGTCTCCACCGCTGCGAGCACCCCGTGCCGGATGATGGCGACTCGGTCCGCAGCGCGTTGCACCTCCGAGAGCGTGTGGCTGGACAGGAAGACCGTGCGGCCGTCGTCGGCCACTTCGCGCATCATGACGTGGAACTCGGCCTGCACCAAGGGGTCGAGCCCGGTCGAGGGTTCGTCCATGATGATCACATCGGGCCGGTTCATGAAGGCCTGGATCAGTCCGACCTTCTGCCGGTTCCCGGTGGACAGATCGCCCACCCGCTTGGAGAGATCGGCATCGAGGCGTTCGGCCAACGTGTCGACATACGCCCAGTCGACACCACCACGCAGATTCGCGAAGTACGTCAGGGTCTCCCGCCCGGTCAGTTTCGGGTACATCGCGAGATCGCCGGGGAGGTAACCGAGATGCGAGCGGATCGCGACCGACTCCCGCTGACAGTCGAGACCGACGATGGTCGCCGACCCGGTGGTGGGACGGATCTCGTCGGTCAGGGTTCGGATCGCCGTCGTCTTGCCCGCTCCGTTCGGTCCGAGAAACCCGAACACCTCGCCGCGCCGGACATCGAGATCGAGTCCGATCAGCGCCTGGAACTCGCCGTAGTGCTTGGTGAGTTCGTTCGTGCTGATCGCGGGTTCGTCATCGGCGTGCATCGTTGCCCTGTTCTAGCTCGCGGGACTGCCTGCGTCTGACGAGCAGCGTTCGACCAGGCGGATTCCGCCGGGCCTGCGCCTGCACTACGTTCGCGATGGGCGGAACATCCAGCGTTCGGAGAGCGTCCAATGTTCATGACCGTGCACACCACGAGTGGATGGCGGAGGGTCCGCATCGCGGGCCTGGCCGCCGTCGCCCTGGTCGGCTTCGCCGCCTGTGGATCCGACGATGGATCACCGACCACCGACCCACCTCCCACGTCGAGCGACCCACCTGACGACTCGACGTCGCCCGGGACGGACGCAACGCTTCCCCCCGGCGAGACCACCGTGCCAGATGCTGGCCCGGACGGCACCGCCGCTCTCGGACCGACCGCGCAGGGCATGGTCGACGTCGCCGTGCTCGACCTGGCCGACAGGTTCGATCTCGCACCCGACGACATCACGGTCGTCACCGTCGAGGAGGTCACCTGGCGAGACGCATCGCTCGGCTGCCCGCAGAAGGACATGCAGTACCTGCAGGTCCTCACCCCCGGCACCCGGCTCGTGCTCACCGACGGTGAGCGGACGTTCGACTTCCACGCCGGCGCGGACCGTGGCCCCTTCTACTGCGCTCGTCCCGAGCCGCCGGCGCCTGACTGATCCGCGGGACAGGTGGTCGGTCGGCCCGTTTCACCGACCGACCACCCTGGCCCCGCTCCCGGATCAGGTGGTGATCTCGACCAGCGTCAGCCCGATCAACCCATCGCTGTTCGCGTGAGCGACCGCGCCGACGTATTCCTGGCCGGGTTCGAGCCCTGACCACGCGGCGCGAATCATCGCCGCCTGTCCGATCTCCACAGAGGTCGGTGCATCGGCGATCACCAACGAGCCCGTTCCCGGGGTCGCCGGCACCGCCCATGTCTGCACGTCGAAGTCGACGGACCCACCCAGGGTCTGCCAGCCGTGGACGTACAGCGTGTAGGTGTCGTCCGCGGGCAGCGTGAGCTCGATGAGCTCCGCCGTGCCTCCCGCGGTCGACGAGGCGATCTCATTCCCTGCGGAGTCGTAGAGATAGAGGTCGATGTCAACGTCCGGATTCGGCACCGCCAGATCGCCCTCGTCGAGCGCGATCCGCAGGAATGCGGTGTCGGTCACGACGATCGGGATGGCGGCCGTCCCGGCGGGATCGTTCGGGTCGAAGGTCTGATCCGGGTCCTGACCCACCGAACCGGCGATCGGGACCGAGGCGACCGGACCGTGTGGCGACGCCGTGTAGGGCCCAGCGAATCCGAACTGCACCGGGAACTCGACGGAACCGTCGGCACCCGATCCCTCGACCCCGTCGGGTGCGGCGAACAAGGCCGCCCTGGCGGCGATCGGACTGCGCACCTCGAAGCCTCCGCCCGTCCAGGTGAGGGCGCCGAACGCCCAGTTTCCGACCGGAGCGGCCTCGTTCGTGATGGTCACCTCGACCACCGCGGACTCCCCCGGATTCAGCTTCACCCGGTCGGGACTCACGGTCACCGCGAACCCGGCCGGCGCCTCGACGGACGCCTTGAAGTTCACCCGCTTGTCGGCCACGGAAGTGACGACCCGCTGGACCGTGATCGAACCGGCGATCGAGCTCGCTCCGATCGAGGGCACGTTGAGGTCGGTGGTCGCCGTCGACGCGCCGGCAGCTTGCAGCTGACCGCAGGTCGATGCAGGGTCGACGAACACCGAGGTGTCCGCACCGCACAGGAACGCCAGGTAGTCGCCGAACTCGGCGTCATAGACGAGACCTGGGTTGAACATCGACCCCTTCGCGCTCGGCTTCCCGCTCGGGTCGACGTGTCCGGCGCCCATGTCGAACGGGTCAGCGGGTGTCACCCCGTCCTCCTTCACGACGTCCTGTCGAGCGGTCGTCATGATCGCCGACTTGGCCGTCGCAGCGGACCAGTCGGGGTGCGCCTGCCGGAGCAGCGCGAAGAGCCCGGCGACGTGCGGGCTCGACATCGACGTGCCCGAGATCGACTGGAACAGCTGGCCCGGACGTCCCGCAGTCGGGAACGGCGTGTTCCCCGCGAGGATGTTCACGCCAGGGGCGGTGACGTCGGGCTTGATCAGATCGGGAGCCACCGGGTTGGCACCCCGTGACGAGAAGTCGGCCATCACCGATCCCTGCGCCCGTGCAGCCGTGCCCTGCGTCAACGACGCGGTCGGCCGGGCGGTCGACGCGATGTACGCCTTCACCGCTGATCCGGTCGTGAAGTTGACATGGATCGACGGAAGGAAGTGGTTGTCGGTCACGAGCGCCTGCGCGTCGTTCGGGTTGTAGAGGATCATCCCGGCACCGCCGGCGTTGAACACCGCCAGGCTCTTGTCGACTCTGGCATTCACGCCACGAAGGCACAGCACGACCTTGCCGGTGACATCACCCGCGAACGGTGTCGCGGAGTCACAGAGTTCATTGCCCAGGGCCGCGGCATCGACCAGCGGACGTTGCCCTCTCGTCCCCTCGGTGATGCTCACACCGGTGGCGATCTGTCCGCTGCCGAGGCGCGCCGCGTTCGTGAAGGTTCGATCGTGGGTGCTCGCACCGACTGACGTGATCCACGGCACCGAGGCCGGCCCCCCGACCGTTCCGGGCGCAGGTCCGTCGTTGCCGTTGGAGGTCGCCACCCAGACATTTGCCTCGGCCGCGAACAGGAACGCGATGTCGCCGGGATCGGTCAGGGACGCTCCGCCGCCGATCGAGTAGTTGATGACGTCGACACCATCGGACACGGCCGCATCGATGGCACCGACGAGGTCCGACGTGAAACAACCCAGTTCGCCACACGCCGAGTAGGCGATCACGCGGGCCCGCGGGGCGATGCCGCTCACGGAACCTCGATCGATTCCGAAGATCTGCGACGCGACATCGGCGTTGCCGACGGCCGTCGAGGCGGTGTGGGTTCCGTGCCCGTCGTAGTCGCGGGCCGAGTTGAACGTCTCGGCGCCGATGTTGGCCGTGTAGGCGATGCGCATGTCGCGGGCGCCGAGGAGCTTGCCGTTGCAGCTGAACGGCAGGTCTTCCGGGTTGTACGCGGTGTCACCGAACTCGCACGGGACATCGGCATAGGCCGGAAGAGCGGCATAGCTGCCGTCATCGGCGAACGACGGGTGCTCCGGCCAGATGCCCGAGTCGATGACGCCGACGACGACGTCCTCGCCGACATACCCAGCACCCCAGGCGCCCTTCTTGGCGTCGATGCCGAGGAAGCCGGGCGAGGTGTCGGTCTGCAACTGTCGGAGTTCGTTGGGGACCACCTTGGCCACCTCCGGCTTGCGCGCGATGTCCGCTGCCTCCGATGCGGTCAACTCGGCCTCGAAGCCGTTGAGCGCGAAGGTGTAGCTGTCGCCCACGTCGTCTGCGCTCACCCCTGCTTCGGCGACGACCTCCTCCTGCACCTGCTCGAGGTGTTCGACGTACGCCTCGACGGCCGGTTCCTCGGGAGCGACCTTCTCGCCTGGATCCGGCGCTGTCGCCGCGAGCCCCGGCTCGTCACCGTCGTAGGCAACGACGGGATCGGCCGCCATGACGACCACGTAGGACTCGGTGGCGTCGTTCGGCTGTGCACCCGCGGATCCGGACGCGACGGCCAACCCGGCGAGACCGGGAAGACTCAGCAGCAGCGCCCATCGGCTGCGAGAACGTCGGCGCCGAGCGGAACGGCGCAGGGAACGGCGGGACGGCGAAGCGACCACCGGCAAGGACGATGTGGACACGGGTTTCCCCTTTTTGATGCGTTGCCCGCAGCGCCCGCTTCGGGCAACGTACCCCCTCCGGAACGTCCGCGCCAGAAATGCCTCAACGGCGACACAATCGTGCCATCGCCTGTGCCGACGGCACGATGCCGAGAACGGGCAGGGCACTCGCCAAGATGTTCACATGAGCGAACCGACACCTCTCCCCCGCGCCTTCGACAACCGCGTCAGCGCTCACCTGGGCGTCGACATTCCGATCGTGCAGGCACCCATGGGCTGGATCGCCCGTTCGCAGCTGGCGTCCGCGGTGTCGCGGGCGGGGGCGTGCGGCGTGATCGAGACGTCGTCGGGCGAGCTCGACGCCGTCAAGGACGAGATCCGCAAGATGCGCGATCTCACCGATCGGCCATTCGGGGTCAACATCGCCCAGGCCTTCGTACGCGACCCGGCGATCGCCGAGTTCGTGATCGACCAGGGCATCAAGTTCGTGACCACGTCGGCCGGTTCGCCGACGAAGTACACCCCGATCCTCAAGGAGGCCGGGCTCACGGTGTACCACGTGGTGCCGACGCTCGCCGCCGCGCTCAAGGCCGTCGACGCGGGCGTCGACGGCCTCGTGGTCGAAGGCGGCGAAGGTGGTGGCTTCAAGAGCCCGACCCCGGTCGCGACCATGGTCTTGCTGCCGTTGATCCGCTCGAAGGTCGACGTCCCGATCATCGCTGCCGGCGGCATCACCGACGGTTCGACCATGGCGGCCGCGTTCGCGCTCGGTGCCGAAGGCGTCCAGATGGGCACCCGCATGGTGTCGGCCGCCGAGTCACCGGTCCACGACAACTGGAAGCAGGCGATCATCGACGCCGCGGAGACCGACACACTGTTCCTCAATCAGCGCCACTCCCCTGCGCTTCGTGCGCTGCGCACGGATCGCACCGAAGCGCTGGTGAACGCCGAGCACAACGTGTTCGGTGACTTCGGCAACGCGCAGGATCTCTACTTCGGTGGCGACATGAACGCGGCGATCGCCCTGTCGGGTCAGGTCGCCGGACGCATCGAGTCGGTGCGGCCGGTCGCCGACATCATCGACGACACCATCCGCGAGTACAGCGAAGCCATCCTCCGCGTCACCGGCGGCGCCTGACCGCGGGCCCGACGCCCGACGCCCGGCGTCGAGACGGCGACGTCATCGTCAACCGCCGGTGGCCGCCACGACGTACTCGACGAAGTCGGCAGCTGCGATGAGCTCGGCACGGGTGGCGTCGCCGGGGACCTCGCGCACACGCACCGCAGAGGTCAGCATCTCCGCGAATTCGGGCACGAGCGTCATGGCCCATCGGCCAGCGCCGGACTTCGACGTCACGTCACCGGTCTCGTGGGTGTAGAGCATTCGCGCCGCGCCGAGCGCGACCCATTCGAGCACCGCCCCATCCGCAGCATCCATGGTGGCGTCCGCCTCGACGGCCACCCGCAACTCCTCACCGACGCCGCGCCAGTAGGACGCGACGTTGTCCGCCACCCAGCTGCGTCGATCGTGATCGTCGAGCGGGATCCCGATGTCTGCCGGCGGGTCGCCCCGCAACGTCACGCCGTGAGTCGCCAGGGTGTACCAGACCACCGGGTTGAGCTCGAACGACTCCCCGTCCAGATGGAACTCACCGTCGAGCACCCACGGACGCGACACCCCCACGGGAGGCACCACGAGATCACCCCACGCAACGTACGGCCCGTCGACGGGCACGTCCAGGCGACCGGCGAGTGCATCGTGGACGGCGGCCAGAGACCCCGGAAGGTCGGGATCCGAGGGATCGGCGACCACCGCGATCACGTCGACGTCGCTGTGTGGCGTCCAATCGTCGAGCGCCACCGACCCGACGACGTACAGGCCCTCGACCACGCCGGGAGCGAGCTCGTCGTGCACCGCGACCCAGGTCGTCAACGCGGACGCGACGGGCGCAGGCACGAGCACAGATTCCACAGTCATGCCCGCAGTGTTACATCAGGGGTCAGACCCCTGATGTAACACT
>JBAWHL010000485.1:0-12158 GCA_049593815.1 Ilumatobacteraceae bacterium
GATGAAGCCTGCGCCCGCGGTGACGGCTGCACTCGCCGAGGTCGATCCGGTCGCCCACTCCCATTCGCCAGTCGTCGTCTGGCTGATGGGGCGGTCGATGGCCTCGAACGCGCCACCGAATCCGCCCTTCCAGGTGCCGCCGCCGCGGTGCAGGTCGGCGGCGATGAGGAGATCGTGTTCGACCTGGGTGGCAGACCGTCCCAGCGTCCGGCCGCCGGCGATCAGGTGGTGGAGCAGCACCATCGGGATGTCGGCCGCTCGCCCGATCGTCATGATGCCCGCACCGAATCGTGGATTGAGTTCGGTCGGCCAGAACCCGGTGTCGGTCACGACGCCGTCGACGGTGAACGTGCCGCGGAAGTCGATCTCGGCCTGGAGTCGGTGTCCGACGCGTCGGGCAACGCTGCGCATCTGCGCTCGGACATCGGGTGCCGGGTCCCAGAAGGTCGCGCATCCGGCGTAGACGAATCGGTTGTCGGAGCGCAACGTGACCATCTCGACGGGGCGCAACACGACGACGCCGTCGGGCATCACGATGCCGTGGATCGAACAGGGAATGCCGTCGAGGAACGGCATGACACGCACCAGGTCGCAGACGTCGGCGAGCGCGCGGTCAGCGAGCGCTGCCGACGCCTCGTCGGTCACCCAATACGTCTGCGACCCGCCACCGTGGACCCCGTCGCGGGCGTCGGCGGCCCAGACCGTGCCGTTGCCACGGTCGAGCGCCGACGCTGCTGCGGCCGCCTCGTCGCGTGGGACGACGAGCGAGGGTTGCCGGTCGATGCCTGCCCGGTCCCAGAACGCATCGACGACCACCTTGTCCTCCAACGCCTCCCAGTGCGGACGTCGGGCGGCGAGGAACGGCCGCCCGTCGAGCTCCGGTGTCGTGTTGAGGAACGTACCGATGGTGACCGCGCTGCGGTCGGGGTCGAACGCGGCGAGCGCATCCAGCATCTCTGCTGTCGGGGACGCGAGCAGTCGGTCGCCGAACCGGATGCTGTCCATCACGGGGAGTCGGGCAGGGGGTTCGACGATCACCGTCGGAACGTCCGGTTGTCGGCCGCCACCGCGCCCCTCCGTGGCGATGACCATCACGTCGGTGGCACCGAGACTGCGCAGCAGGGCGATGTGTTCGCTCCAGGCGGTAGCGACCGCGCCGGCCAGCACGACCCGTCGACCTTCGAACGTTGCCCGAAGAGGCGGCATCCACCACGGCTCCATCCGTGAACCGTACGAGGACGGTGATGGCGATGTCGACGGAGTTCCGTGAGGGTGCCGACGACGACCTATCGTCACGACGTGATCGAGATCCTCACGTTCCGGCTGGTCGACGGAGCGGACGAGCGAGCCTTCGTCGACGCGGACACTCGCGTGCTGACCGGGTTTCGGTATCGCCAGCCCGGGTTCCTGCGCAGCACGACCGGCCGCAACGACGACGGGCGATGGATCGTGCTCGTCATCTGGGCGACACCCGAGGCGGCCGAGGATGCGCGGGTCGCTTTCGAGGCCTCGGACTTCGCGCCGGAGTTCTCGGCGTTCGTCGATCAGGCCACGGTGGTCCGCGACCGATTCGTCGGACTCGACTGACGTGCCGCGCCGTGTTCGTGGAGCGGAGGTGGCTACGCCTGGACGAGGACGAGGCCGTTGCCCTCGGGATCTTCGATCGATGCGATCGTCGGCCCACCGGGCACGTCGAACGGTGCTGACAGCACGGTGCCGCCGAGTTCGGGGACCCTGGCGAGCGAGTCGGCGAGATCGCGGACCTGCACGTACAGGTTGATGCGGCTCTGGTCGCTCTGGCGGATGTGGCCGGCCGGGCCGGGCTCGGGTCCGCCGAGGCCGCTCGGGATGTTCATGATCGGCCCGTCGTCGATCTGCCAGGTGAACAGCGCGGCGTAGAACGCTCGCTGTGTCGCTGGGTCGCGCGCCTCGATCTCCCAGTGCACGACCGGTCGTGCCCAGTCCGGGTCGGTGTCGCCTGCGATGGTGTCGGCCATGCCCCGACGTTACGTGGCGAGCGACCCGCCTCGGTCCGTCAGTTGGAGCTGAGGTCGTCGGGGACGTTCGCGAGCCAGGCGAGTCGTCCGGGCTGACGGCGGATGACGGTGCGCCAGAGTTCGTCGGGGTCGTCGGAGAACACGTCGCCGTTCTCGGAGTCCAGCACCAGCCACGCGCCTGCGTCGATCTCACCCTCGAGTTGGCCAGGCCCCCATCCGGCGTAGCCGCGGAAGACCCGGACGCCACGGACCTCGGCGGCGACGAGTGCCGGATCGGCGGTGAGGTCGGCCGACGCGATCGTCGGCGTGATGGGCGTGAGGTACTCGTCGTCGGTGTCGAGTGGCACGCGGGTCTCGGCGAGCGCGATCAGCGCGGTGTCTTCGACCGGGCCACCGAGGAACACCGATGACGGGGCCGACTGCAGATCGATCCACCGGTCGAGCGGTTCGTCGAGCGCCTCGATGCTCGGACGATTGATCACGACACCCACCGCGCCGTCATCGTGATGTTCCAGGACGAAGATGACGGTACGGTCGAAGTTCGCGTCTTCGAGTGGCGGCGTCGCCACCAGCAGTCGTCCCTTCATCGGCGGTGAACCCGGAATCATGTCGTCATTCTGCCAGTGATGGTCGCCGATGCCGTCGGCGGTGTCGCCGAGCCGATGGTTGCATGGTCATGCGTATGGGTGTATGTTCATGCAGATGTCTGCAGGAGACCAGCAATCGATCTCGGTCGGGATCATCGGGGCATCGGGGTACACCGGTGCGGAACTGTTGCGGCTCGCCGCGCAGCACCCGAACTTCGATGTGCGCGTCGCCACCGGTGACTCGATGGCGGGTCGACGCGCCGCCGACGTCTACCCATCGCTCGAGGTGGCCTACCCGGACCTCGAGTTCTCCGCATTCGATCCGGCGCAGACGGCGGGCCTCGACCTCGTGTTTCTCGGCCTGCCCCACGGTGCGTCGATGGAACTCGCCCCGACGTTGGTGGGGTCGGTGCGTTGCGTGGTCGATCTGTCGGCGGCGTTTCGGCTCGCCGACGCGTCGGCATATCCCACGTTCTACGGCTTCGAGCACACGGAGCCGGACCTGCTCGCCGAGGCGGTCTTCGGTCTTCCGGAACTCCACCGGACCGAGCTCGCCGACGCGCGGCTCGTCGCGACGCCCGGGTGTCACGTCACCGCAGCGACGCTGGCCCTGCGACCGCTCGTTGCCGCCGGGCTCGTCGCCACGAGTGGGATCGTCGTCAACACCCTCACCGGCATCACGGGAGCGGGGCGCGCCCCCACGGAGACCAACGTCTTCACGAACATCGACTCGAACGCGATGGCCTACGGGCTGCTGGCCCACCGGCACACCCCGGAGATGGAGCAGGAGATCGGCGCGGAGCTGCTGTTCACCCCGCACCTCGTCCCGATGAGTCGTGGCCTCCTCGCCACGTGCACGGCGCCGGCAACCGCGGGGTGCAGTCAGGCAGCGCTCGATGCGGCCCTCGCCGACTTCACCGCGGACGAACCGTTCGTCGCCGCGATCTCCGCACCCCCCGCGACCAAGTCGGTGCTCGGGTCCAACTCGGCCCTCGTCTCGGCACGATTCGACGAACGAACGGGCACCGTCATCGCCATGTGTGCCATCGACAACTTGACCAAGGGCGCCTCCGGTGGTGCCGTGCAGGCCGCCAACGTCGCCCTCGGGCTCGACGAATCGGCGGGCCTCAGCACGATCGGTCTCGCACCGTGACCGCGGAACTGCAAGCGGCGGCGGGGCTGAAGGCCTCCGTTCTCGTCGAGGCACTGCCGTACATCCGCCGCTTCGTCGGCAAGACGGTCGTGGTCAAGTACGGCGGGAACGCGCTGGCCGGCACGTCGGACCACGACGCGTTGACGCTGTTCGCGGAGGACATCGTCCTCATGCGCCTGGTCGGGATGCGCCCCGTCGTCGTCCACGGTGGGGGCCCGCAGATCTCCGACCTCATGGCGAGGCTGGGCAAGGAGCCCGAGTTCGTCGACGGGCTGCGCGTCACCGACGCCGAGACGGTCCAGATCGCCCGGATGGTCCTCCAAGGGCAGGTCAACCCCCAGTTGGTCGCAGCGATCAACGTGCACGGGCGGTTCGCCGTGGGCATCAGCGGCGTCGATGCCGGCCTGATCCGCGCCACGGCCCGCAACCCGGCACTCGGCTTCGTCGGCGACGTCACCGAGGTCAACCCCGAGGTGATCCACGGCCTGATCGACGACGAGTTCATCCCCGTGATCGCGACCATCGGCAGCGACGACACGGGCCAGCCCTACAACATCAACGCCGACACCGCTGCCGGGGCGATCGCCGAAGCGCTCGGGGCCGAGAAGCTCGTGTACCTGACCGACATCGAGGGACTGCGCCGCGACATCACCGACGCGGCGAGCCTCATCCGGCAGGTGACCGCCGCCGAGCTCGACCTGATGGTCGCCGACGGCACCATCGCCGGCGGCATGATTCCGAAAGTCGCCAGCTGCACCCACGCGGTCCGCAACGGCGTGCACCGCGCCCACATCCTCGACGGACGCATCGCTCACGTGCTGCTCCTCGAAATCTTCACCGACGCCGGAATCGGCACCATGGTGATGAACACCCGGGAGGAGACCCCGTGACCGCTGACCCGACACCACCTGGCGCGCACGCCTTCGAGCACGCGCCGATGGACAACTGCCCGTTCATGCCCGTGTTCGGGCCGCCGGCGATCATGTTCGAGCGGGGACGAGGCACCGAACTGTGGGACGTCGACGGCAAGCGCTATCTCGACTTCCTCGCCGGGATCGCGGTGGTGTCGCTCGGACATGCGAACCCGATCGTCGCCGAGGCGGTCGGGGACCAGCTCGACCGACTGCTGCACGTCTCGAACTTCTTCGCCAACCCGGTCGCGACCGAGGCGGCGGTCAAGGTCAACGACCTCCTGCTCGACGCATCCGGAGCGCGCGGCCAGATCTTCTTCACGAACTCCGGCGCCGAGTCCAACGAGTGTGCGATCAAGCTCGCCCGCAAGCACGGTGGCCGCGGCCGGCACACGATCGTCAGCGCGCTCGGCAGTTTCCACGGTCGGACGCTGGCGACGCTCGCCGCGACGGGCCAGCCGGCCAAACACGAACCGTTCGCTCCGATGCCCGAGGGCTTCCGTCACGTCGCCTGGGGCGACCTCGACGCGATGCGCCAGGCGGTCGACGGTTCGGTCGCTGCGGTGCTCATCGAGCCGGTGCAAGGTGAGGGCGGGGTCCATCCAGCATCCGTCGACTACCTGCAGGGCATCCGGGAGCTCTGCGACGAGACCGGCGCGCTGATGATGATCGACGAGATCCAGACGGGCTTCGGGCGGACCGGGCGTTGGTTCGGCTTCGAGCACGCCGGGGTGAGCCCCGACGTGGTCACGATGGCCAAGGCGATGGGCAACGGCATGCCGGTGGGGGCCTGCTGGGCCCGAACCGACGTCGCAGCGGTCTTCGAGCCCGGCGATCACGGCAGCACCTACTCCGGCACGGCCATCGCCACGGCTGCGGTCAACGCCGTGATCGACGAGATGCAGCGCATCGACGCTCCAGCGCTGGCCGAACGCCAAGGTCGTCGGATCATCGCCGCACTGAGTGGTGTGCGCGGGGTCATCGAGGTCCGTGGACAGGGCCTGATGCTCGGCGTGGAACTGGCCGACGGTCTCGACGCGAAGGCGATCTACGTCGACCTGCTCGATCGAGGCCTGATCGTCAACGCCGTGACGCCCACGACCCTTCGACTCGTCCCACCGATCACGGTCACCGACGAGGAGATCGACGAGGCCGTCGCACTGATCGCTGCCGCGATCGAAGCCCACATCGGGGTATCGGCGTGAGCGCGCGTCACCTCCTCGACGTGACCGACCTCTCGGCGCACGAGGTCCGCGAGATCCTGGCGCTGGCACAACAGCCGATCGACACGCTCGACCGTCCGCTGGCGGGGCTCGGCGCGGCGTTGATCTTCGAGAAGCCATCGAACCGGACCCGCCACTCGATGGAGATGGCGGTGTACCAGTTGGGCGGTCACCCGATCTACACGCGTGGCGAGGAGGTCGGGATGGACACGCGCGAACCCGTCGAAGACGTCGCTCGCATCATGGAGGGCTATCACGCGCTGATCGCGGCTCGGGTCTTCGAGCACTCCACGGTCACCCGCATCGCTGCCGCGGTCGACATACCGGTCGTCAACATGCTCTCGGACCACTCCCACCCGCTGCAGGCACTGGCGGACGCCTTGACCATGCAGCAGAGCCTCGGCGAACTGTCGGGCAAGACGGTCGCCTACGTCGGTGACTACAACAACGTCGCTCGATCGTTGGCCGAGATCTCCGCGATGCTCGGCATGCACGTCCGTTTCGCCTGCCCCATGGGATTCGACGCTCCGACGGAGGAACTCGAACGGTTCACCATGCTCGGTGCGCCCTCGGTCGAACAGTTCGTTCGCCCCGCCGATGCGGTCGCCGGTGCCCACGCCGTCCACACCGACACCTGGGTGTCGATGGGGCAGGAGGAGGAGAAGCAGCAGCGACTCCAGCAGTTCGAGGGCTACACCGTCGACGAGGCGATGCTCGCCGTGGCGGATCCGACCGCGGTGTTCATGCACTGCCTGCCCGCCTACCGCGGCATCGAAGTCGCTCCCGAGGTGATCGACGGTCCTCGGTCGGTCGTGTTCCAGCAAGGTCACAACCGCCTGCACGCCGCTCGAGGTGCGCTCGCGTTCCTCCTCGGGTCGCGGGCCCACCCGACGCCAAACGACGAGTGAGGGAGTCGCGATGAGCAAGGTGCAACGACAGACCACGATCAGTCGCCTGATCGGCGAACACGAGGTCACGAGCCAACCGCAGCTGATCGAACTGCTCGCGCAGCATGGCATCGACGCGACGCAGGCGACCGTTTCGCGCGACCTCGACGACATCGGGGCGATCAAGGTGCGCGTGCCCAGTGGCAACTCGGTGTACGCGATCCCCGAGTTCGCCCCCGACCGACTCGCGCCGGCCGACCAACTCCGCCGGGTCATGGGGGAGTGGGTCGCCGAGGTGGCCTCCTCGGGCAACGTCGTCGTCCTGCGCACGCCACCCGGTTGTGCTCACGTGGTGGCGTCGGCGCTCGACCGCAGCAGGGTCGAGGGATTGCTGGGCACCGTGGCCGGCGACGACACCCTGATGTGTATTTCCGCGACAACCGATGGCGCCGCACTGGCTGCCGACCTCCGCGACCTCGCGGGACTGGACTGAGATGAACGACGAGAACGAGACCGAATCAGGCAAGACCCTCTGGCATGGCCGCTTCGCCGGCGGGCCCGCCGAGGCGCTGATGGCGTACACGGTGAGCCTGCCCTACGACCAGCGGATGTGGCGCGACGACGTCACCGGATCCGCTGCCCACGTGCGCGGCCTGGAGCGTGTGGGGTTGCTGACGGTGGTCGAGCGTGACGCGGTCCTCGCGGCGCTCGATCAGGTCACCGTCGAGATGGAGGCGGGCACCTTCGTGTTCGTCGAGAGCGACGAGGACATCCACACCGCCATCGAACGTCGGGTCACCGAACTCGCCGGGGCGGCCGGCGGCAAGCTGCACACGGCGCGGAGCCGAAACGATCAGGTCGCGACCGATCTCCGACTGTGGTGCAAGCGCGAACTGCTCGAGGTCGCTCGCGGGGTGCACGCGCTGCAGACCGTGCTGCTCGACCGGGCCGTCGAGGCCGGCGACGTCTACCTTCCCGGCTACACCCATCTGCAGCGGGCCCAGCCCGTGCTGCTCGCGCACCACCTGCTTGCTCACGGGTGGGCGCTGGGTCGAGACGTCGATCGGCTGCTCCAGACCCGCACCCGTCTCGATGTCTCCCCGCTCGGCGCCGGTGCCCTCGCCGGGTCGTCGTTGCCGATCGACCCGGTGGGCAACGCTGCCGACCTGGGATTCGCCGACGTGTTCGACAACAGCCTCGATGCGGTGAGCGATCGTGACTTCGTCGCCGAGTCGGTCTTCGACCTCGCCCTCATCGGGATCCACCTGTCGCGCATCGGCGAGGAATGGGTGCTGTGGACATCGGGCGAGTTCGGCTTCGCCAAACTCGACGATGGCTATGCGACGGGTTCGTCGATGCTGCCGCAGAAGAAGAACCCCGACATCGCCGAGCTCGCCCGTGGCAAGAGCGGACGCCTGATCGGCAACCTGACCGGTCTGTTGGCCACCCTGAAGGGGCTGCCCCTGGCGTACAACCGCGATCTGCAGGAGGACAAGGAGCCGCTGTTCGACTCCGTCGAGCAGGTTGGCCTCGCGGTCGCCGCGCTCAGCGGGATGATTGCGACGGCGACGTTCGTTCCCGAGGCGATGCAGGCCGCCGCGGACGAGGAGACCACGGCGGCGACCGATCTGGCAGAGTTCCTCGTGCGTGCCGGCACCCCGTTCCGTGAAGCGCATGCGATCGTCGGAGCGCACGTGCGAGCCCATCTGGCCGGCGAGGGGTCGTTGCGCGATCTCGTTGCCGCAGATCCGGCACTGGGGCCAGATGCTGCTGCATTGGTCGGGCCGGGCGTCGGCGTCAAGATGCGAACCTCACGAGGTGCCGCTGGTCCTGAGGCGCTGCCGCTGCAACTCGAGGCATACCGGGCGATGTTGGCTGCCGAGCAGGGGCGGCTCGACCGCTGAGCGTTCATCCGTCGCTCTCACGGGCGTGGTTCGCGCGCGACTCGCCCATCGTCGCCGCCGACCTGCTGAACAAGGTCGTGGTGGTCGATGCCGGGACCCCGTCGGAGGTGACGGGACGGATCGTGGAGACCGAGGCGTACCGCAGCGACGATCCGGCCAGCCACTCGTTCAATGGCCCGACGCCCCGGAGTGCGGTCATGTTCGGACCCCCAGGGGTGGTCTACGTCTACCTCAGCTACGGGATCCACCACTGTGTGAACGTGGTGGCGGGCGCGGACGGCGATGGCCAGGCCGTGTTGCTGCGGGCGGTCACTCCGCTCGATGGTCTCGATCTGATCCGGGAGCGGCGGGCGGGCCGTGCCGACCGCGAGCTGGCCAATGGGCCGGGAAAGCTGTGCGTCGCACTCGGGATCGACCTGGCCGACAACGGCACCGATCTGCTCGCGCCGTCGAGTCGTCTGCGGATCGTCGACGACGGCACGTCGCCGCCAGCGAACCCGGTCGTGGGTCCTCGTGTCGGCATCACCAGAGCAGTCGACACCCCCTGGCGTTTTCGCGTCAGTGCCAGGTGATCCAGAACCCGTGAGGGTGGCAGGTGGCCAGGTGGTCGACGGATCGTGCGCCATTGCGCCACCGCACCAGCGTGAGAACCGTCAACTGCGGATCGCTGGGATCGAGCGGCGTGGGCAGCTCGGGAATCAGCGCCGGTGACTCCGCGTAGACCCACGAGAGGTCGCGAGCTGCGCCGATGCGGTCGAGTTCGGTCAGGTACGCCGCACGGGCATCGGGTGTGAGGTAGTTGAGGACCCACGAGTTGGTGATGACGGGATGTTCGGCCGGTCCGACCCGGTCGATCGTCGGAGCGAGCGAGGTCACGGCGTCACCCTCGAGCAGTTCGACCGGATGCTGCCGAGCGATCTCGATCGCCGCGACGAGTCGGTGGAAGCGATCGGCCTGATCCGGCCACACGCAGGCCTCGAGCCACCGTGCTTCGCTCGTGTCCGTGACATCGATCGGCGACAGGTCGATTCCGTACCGCGTGCCGACGGCCGGCATGACCGCGGGGATCGGCATCGGGCCGGAGACCTCGGTCGTGTTCACGACCGCCGACGGGCCCCCGACGGTGCCGAGCCCGGTTCCGTCTCGTGAGACGTAGCGGTACTCGAAACGATCGAGCTGCAGGTTGAGTCCACCACTCGCACCCACGTCGATGTGTGCGAGCGGGCCGACCTCGTCTGCGAGCTGCGCGAAGGCGGGCAGGAGGAGCGCACACCGGCCGACCTCGTTGGTCTGGGTGGAGCGTGTGGCGAGCAGTCCTCGGATGTCTCGGTCGTGTCGGACGACGAACGCCTCGAACTCGGGCATCAGCATCGGATCCGATGGATCGCTCGCCTCGATCGTCAGATTCGGGTACCACCGTGCAAGGGGTTCGGTCGGGTGGTCGAGCAGCACGCGATGCACGACGGCGAACAGCAGCACGGGCAGACGCTGTGTCGGCGGTGCCTGCAGGAGCAGGGCGTACAGATGCGGTCGCTGGGAGACACCAGTCGACAACGCCGAGTAGAGCGGGGCGCGACGCTCGGTGGTGGCAGCGAACTCGGTGAACATGCGAACCAGCGATGCTGCCCCGGTCGAATCGGCACCGTCCTGGGTCATGGGCCGACAGTACCCTTGGTTGCCGTATGGCTCCCCACGACGGCAACGACCTGCTCGCGGACCTCGAGGCTCGCAACCTCATCCACGACTCGACCGACCGAGAGGCACTGCGTGAGACGCTGCGGAACGGATCGGTCGGCATCTACTACGGATGTGACCCGACCGCTGACAGCCTGCACGTCGGCAACCTGATCGGCCTGATCATGCTGCGCCGCTTCCAGGACGCCGGGCATCGCCCGATCGCCCTGGCGGGCGGGGCCACGGGCATGGTGGGCGACCCGAGCGGGCGATCCGACGAGCGCAACCTGCTCGACGACGACACGCTCAATCACAACGTCGAAGCGATCAAGGGTCAGATCGGCCGGATCGTCGACCTGGGGGAGGGCCGGGGTGAGCTCGTCGACAACCGAGACTGGACACAGCCGATCTCGATTCTGGAGTTCCTCCGCGATGTCGGCAAGCACGTGACCGTGAACCAGATGCTGGCGAGGGAGAGCATCAAGCTCCGGGTGAACTCCGAACACGGCATCTCCTTCACCGAGTTCAGCTACATGCTGCTCCAGGCCAACGACTACCTCTGGCTCCACGAGCACCTCGAGTGTGCGATCCAGATCGGTGGGTCGGACCAGTGGGGCAACATCATCGCTGGCGTGGACCTCATCCGCCGCAAGACCGGTGACCACGTCCACGCCTTCTCGTGGCCGTTGTTGACGGCGGCCGACGGGAGCAAGCTCGGCAAGACCACGGGAGCGCGAACCTGGCTCGACGCCGACAAGACGAGTCCGTACCAGTTCCGTCAGCATTGGATGCAGACGCCCGACGAGGTGGTCGCGGCGCAGCTGCTGACGTTCTCGCTGCGACCCGTCGAGGAGCTGCGTGCGGTGATGGCCGAGCACGAGCCGGCGCCGCACCTCCGCGTCGCCCAGCGCTCCCTGGCCGACGAGATGACCGCGTTGGTGCACGGAGCGCCCGCGGCCCTGGCCGCAGCGGAGGCGGCTGATCTGTTGTTCGCGGGTGACCCGACGACCGCGTCGGAGGCCGCACTCGACACGTTGCGGTTCGAGATCCCGTTCTCGACGCTCACCGCCGCCGAACTGGAAGATTCCGTCGCGGTCCTCGTCCGGGTCGGTCTGGCCACTTCCAACGGCGACGCGCGCCGATCTCTTCAGCAGGGTTCGTTCTACGTGAACGGGGCCCGTCTCGACGCGAACGACCAGCTCACAGCCCTGCCGGCGCTCCACGGGCGGTACCTGATGCTCCGCAAGGGCAAGAAGTCGCACCACCTCGTGGAAATAATTTCATGAGGCGTGTTGCAAGTGGTTACGAATCCGCTATCTTTGTTCTCCGCCCCACGGAGCGGTAACACACTCCGGAAAGGCACTCGGCACCAACGCCGATCGAAGGAAACCCTTGCGGTGACTGGAGATCAGGTGCGTGCATGAGCTTCGGCTCCTTGAAAACGGAAGAGAAGACAGAACGCCAGTGCGGGCAGTACGACGCCCACCCTCGGGTGGTCATCGGAACTGTCTGTCAATTTCGCTGTCGTCTACCCTGACGGCAGCAACACGGTTAACTGGTCATCTCGGGCTTTGTACCTCGAGGTGACTGAACAGCAAGGACGCATTGTCCACACGAGTCTTTCCCGACTCGGATGGTGCGCTCGCTGACTATCGTCGCTGGCTCGAACAACTCACTTCGGTGGGTCGGAGAGCTGGCCACGTTTTTGTTGGAGAGTTTGATCCTGGCTCAGGATGAACGCTGGCGGCGTGCTTAACACATGCAAGTCGAACGAGGTCCATGGAGCTTGCTCCGGAAGACCTAGTGGCGAACGGGTGCGTAA
>JBAWHL010000486.1:0-9941 GCA_049593815.1 Ilumatobacteraceae bacterium
GGTCGCCCTCGTCGCCAGCACGCTCACCGAGACCGGCGCGCACTACGAGACCGTGAGGACCTGGCCGACACGCTGAGCGTTCCCCGTTGCTGATACGAATGGCACATGGGGGATCTACTCACTGCGCTCGCCGCATCTCAACCGGACAAGCTCGCCGTCATCGACGACCGCACGGGAGGCGACGTCCGCACATCGACGTACGCGGAGTTGGAGGCTCGGTCCAACCAACTCGTGCACGTGCTCACCGACCTGGGCGTCCGACCGGGCGACAAGATCGTCTGGTGCGGCCAGAACTCGACGGGCATCGTCGAGGCGACCAATGCGTCACGCAAGATCGGAGCGACCGCCGTCCCACTCAACTATCGGCTGTCCGACGAGGAAGCGGCCTACGTGGTCGACCACTGCGACGCGACGACCGTGTATGTCGATGCCGAGCACGCCGGCCTCTTCGTTCGCATCCGCGCGGACATCCCCAAGGTCGCCAACATCCTGGTGTTCGACGGTGATGCTCCCGACGGCATGATCGCCATCGACCCACTGGTCGCCGCCGCATCACCCGAGGTGTGGGAACGCCCCGAGACCGACGAGGGCGGCGCCACGATGATCTACACGTCGGGGACGACGGGCAAGCCCAAGGGCGCCTTTCGACGGAACCCGGCAGACCCTCGACAGGGCGCGGCGTTGCTCCAGCACATCGGATATCGCGGCGACGACATCTACATCACGACCGGGCCGCTGTACCACTCCGGCCCCGGTGGCTTCCTCTCGAGTGCGATCGCCATGGGCCAGACCACTGTGCTCCAGCGAAAGTTCGATCCCGAGGACTGGTTGCGGCTGCTCGAGACGTACCGGGCAACGTCCACGTTCTCCGCCCCGACGCCGATCCGCATGATCTGCAACCTCCCCGACGAGGTGAAGTCGAAGTACGACCACTCCTCGATGCGGGTGATGATCGCCAACGCCGCGCCGTGGAGCTTCGCGCTCAAGCAGCAGTACCTCGCCGACTTCCCCGCCGAGTCGCTGTTCGAGATCTACGGCTCGACCGAACTCGGCGTCAACACCGTGCTGCGACCCGAGGACCAACTGCGAAAGCCCGGATCGTGCGGCAAGGAGGCACCGTTGGTCGAGATTCGCCTCTACGACGACGACGGCAACATCGTCACCGAGACCGGTCCCGAGGCAACCGGTGAAGTGTTCGTCCGCTCGACGGCGGTGTTCGCCGACTACTACAAGCAGCACGACAAGTTCGAAGAAGACCACCGCGACGGCTTCCAGACCGTGGGCGACATCGCGTACCGCGACGCCGAAGGCTTCATCTACATCTGTGACCGCAAGAAGGACATGATCATCTCGGGCGGCATGAACATCTACCCCGCCGAGATCGAGGCCGCGCTCGAAGCCCACCCCGACATCTACGAAGCCGCGGTCTTCGGCATCCCGAGCGACGACTGGGGCGAACTCGTCCACGCGGTGATCGTCAAGCGCGACGGCGCCGATCTCGACGACGCCGGGGTCAAGGAGTTCTCCCGCGAGCACCTGGCGAGCTACAAGATTCCTCGCTCGATCTCGTGGATCGACGAACTCCCCAAGACGGGATCCGGCAAGATCCTCAAGCGCGAACTCCGCCAACCCTTCTGGGCCGGCCGCTCCTCCAACGTCTAACCGTTACATCAGGGGTCAGACCCCTTTTGTAACGTCGGCATCGTGATCCAGGTCCCCGACGTCGTCCGCAATCGCGCGCTCGCCGTCGGCGCCGCGGACTGGCTCGCCGAACTGCCCGAGCTCGTCGCCGCGCTGGAACGAGAATGGGAGTTCGACGTCGGTCGCCAGTTCGACGAAGGCACCGAAGCCTTCGTCGCCGAGGTCGTGCACACCGATGGAACATCCGCAGTCCTCAAGCTGCTGATTCCGCGCGCCGAGCACGATGACCACGAAGCGTTCGTACTGCGCCTCGCTGACGGCGACGGCTGCCCGATGCTGTACCGGGACGACCCGACCCGCAACGCCCTCCTGATGGAGCGACTCGGACCGTCGATGTTCAGTCTCGGTCTGCCCTACGAGCAGCGGCTGCCGGCCTTGTGCGATGCCGCCCGACGGATCTGGCGACCGGTGCCGAGCGGCGACCTGCCGACCGGAGCGACGAAGGCCGACTGGCTGAGCAATTACATCACCGCGACGTGGGAGATGCTCGACCATCCGTGCACAGCGGCCGCCGTCGACCATGCAGTGGAGTGCGCTCGACGGCGGCTCGCCGCGCACGACGACGAGCGATCGGTCCTCCTGCACGGCGACGTCCACCAGTGGAATGCGCTCCGGGCTGACGACGGGTTCAAACTCGTCGACCCCGACGGAATGTTCGGCGAAGCGGAGTACGACCTCGGCGTCATCCTTCGCGAGGACCCCGAGGAACTGCTCGCAACGGGTGACCCGTTCGCGACGGCGCAGTGGATGGCCAATCGCTGTGGTCTCGACGCCGTGGCGATCTGGGAGTGGGGCGTCGTGGAGCGAATGTCGACGGGGCTGATGGCGACGCAGATCGACCTGCAGCCAGCCGGACGCCAGATGCTCGCGGCGGCAGACCTCCTCGTCGGCATCGTCACCGACTAGCCGGCGAACGGGTCGCCGTCAGTGGAGGCAGAACTCGTTGCCTTCGGGGTCGAGCAGCGTGATCCAGTGTCCTTCGGGCTCGTCGAACTCTGCAACATGCGTTGCGCCCAGCTCGATCAGGGCGGCAGCGCGAGCGTGCAGTTCGTTCGGCTCGACGTGCACGTCCATGTGCATGCGGTTCTTGACCGTCTTGCCCTCGGGGACCTTCAGGAAGAAGACCCGCGGGCCGACGCTGTCGGGATCGACGATCGCGAAGGCCCGATCCGGGTCGGAACGGTCGATGCCGAACGCGTCGAGCGCCGCCTCCCACGTGTCGAAGCCGGGTGGTGGCGGTTGCTCGACATAGCCCAGCACCTCACACCAGAACGCCCCCAGTGTTCGGGGCTCGGCGGCGTCGATCGTGATCTGTATCGCTCGTGCCATGGCGACATCCTCGCGCGACTGCGATCGGGTGCCGTGCGCCGGGGCTACGGCGGAGTGCCGAAGTTCTGGGTCCAGTAGATCAGCCCATTCGCGCCGACGGCGACCCCGACGCCGATGTGGGTGTTCGCCGACAGGATGTTCCGACGATGGCCGTCGCTGTTCATCCAGGCCTGGACCACTGCCGCAGGCGTCCGATATCCGTACGCAACGTTCTCCGCAGCGCGGCGGAACGCGAAGCCTGCGCGTTCGATGCGCTCCGACATCGACGAACCGTCGCTGCCGGTGTGCGACATGTTCTGGTGTCGGGCCTGATCCTCGGAGTGCCGTTGGGCGGCCAGCTCGAGCCGGGAATCGTAGGTGAACGGCGGCAGGTTGTAGCCGGCGCGCTGGGCGTTGACCAGATCGAACACCTGGCGTGCGAACGAGGCGGCGGGCGTGGGCGGGTTCAACCGTTCTGCCCGAGCGAGCGGTCCAGCGAGCACCGCGGTGTCCAGCGCCGGCGCGGAGGCGCCGCGAGCGGCAGATGGCAGCGCGAGGGTTGCCATGGCGACGCAGAGCGTCACCGCGAGTCGTCGAGTTCGCATGACAGTTCATCGGCGCCCACCGCTCACTTCTTGAACAGAACCTCGACCGTGACGCGAATGTCTCCCTCGTCGCGCTCAGCTGGACTCGGCGATGGGCTCCAACTTCCGCTCGAGCGCACCGCCCACCGGGTCGACCGGACGCAACGACCGTACGACGCGCCGCCCGACGGTGTCGATCTGCAGCGCGATCCAGAGCAGCCCCAACGCCACGAGGCCGTCGAGCCACCAGTGGTGTCCGGTCGCAGCGACCACCAGCATCGTGACCCCCAGGTGCACCATGCCCAGCCAGCGCCACCACGCGTCCGTCGCGGCGAGCATGCCGAACGCGATGACCGCCGCCCACGCCACGTGCAACGACGGCATCGCTGCGAACTGTGAGGAGACACCGGTGCCCGCCTCGCCGTAGACCGACATCCCGTAGATGCTCGACATGTCGACGTATCCGAGGTCGGTGAGGAACCGTGGTGGCGCCACCTTCACGAAACGGATGAACAAGCAGAATGCGGTGAGGATCGCCAGGGCGTTGCGCCAGTGGGGGTACACGTCACGGTGCCAGACGAACATCCACACCAGGAAGGCGATCAACGCAGGCACGTGCACCACCGCGTAGTAGGCGGTGCTGAACTCGGCCAACCAGTCGTACCGCAGCACGAACTGTTGGAGCGACAGCTCGGTGGGCAGATGGAGGAACTCCTGTACACGCACGATGTCGTAGGCACGATCGATGGCCCCGTCCGCCTTGGTGAGCGGCAGGTTCTTCGCCATCCGCCAGATCGAGTACAGGCCGGCCACGAACGCGAACTCGAGGGCCGCGGGCATCACGACGTCGCCCCACTTCGACGGGCGCGCCCGCCGCAGCGCGAGCGCGACCAGACCGGAGATCACCGCTGCGAGCAGCGCCTGACGCCAGGTCGGCCAGTCCACGAACGCTCAGCCTGCCCAATGACGGGCCGGCCCGCAACTCAGCGGGCGAAGACGGTGAGCGTGTCGGTGGCGTCGATCAGCCAGCCGGGGAAGATCCCGACGAACAGGGTGAACAACGCGGCAGCGCTGATGGCGACGCCCATCGAGAACGGAATCGCGACCGGCCGGTCCGCGTCGTCGGCCTCGCTGACCCACATCGTCACCATGATCCGCAGGTAGAGGAACGCCGCGACGACCGCTGCGAGCATGGCGATGACGGCGATGGCGTAGCTCTCGACCTCGACGGCCGCCTGGATCACACCGAACTTGGCGATGAAGCCACTCGTGAACGGCACACCGGCCTGGGCCAGCAGGAAGACCGTGAAGCCGAGCGCCAACAGCGGGCGCTTCTTGGCGAGCCCCTTGAACGCATCGAGGCTCGTGTCGCCGTCGGAGCTGCGTGCGACGACGGTGACGACGGCGAAGGACCCGATGACCAGCACCGAATAGAGCAACAGGTACAGCCCGACCGCCGGCACGCCCGGTCCGGGATCGGCCTCACCGGCGTGGTGCGCCGCAGCTTCGACGCCCACCAGGATGAAGCCGGCGTGGCTGACCGAGGAGTAGGCGAGCATGCGCTTGACGTTGCCCTGCACGACGGCGAAGAACGAACCGACGATCAGCGAGAGCAGCGACAGGACCCAGACGATCGGACGCCAGTCGTCGCGGTAGAACGGCAGGGCCACGACCAGCACGCGGATCATGGCTGCGAACGCGGCGGCCTTGCCGACCGACGCCATGAATGCCGTCACCGGCGTCGGCGCACCCTGGTACACGTCGGGCGTCCACACGTGGAACGGGGCCGCCGCGACCTTGAAGCCGAGCCCGACCATCAGCAGTGCGATGCCCGCGAGTGCGAGCGATTCGTTGTCGAACGGAGCGACGACGTTCTGCAGGACCCCGGTCATCTCGCTGATGTTCGTCGTGCCGGTCGCGCCGTAGACGAGGGCGATGCCGTAGAGGAAGAACGCCGACGAGAACCCACCGAGGATGAAGTACTTCAGACCGGACTCTGCGCTCTCACCGCTGCGGCGGTTGCTGGCGGCGAGGACGTAGAGCGCGAGCGACAGCGTCTCGAGCCCGAGGAAGAGCACGATGAGATCGTTGGCCGAGGCCATCACGATGCCGCCGATCGCGGCGACGAGGTAGAGGGCGTAGATCTCCGGCCCCTCGTTGGGCGTCCCGCGCAGGTACGCGTCGGTGAGCAACGCGACCAGGATCAGACCCACACAGATCGTGATGGTCATGAACATCGCGAAGTGATCGAACGCGATGGCGCCGCCGACCAGGGTGGTCGGACCGTTGTCGGTGATGTCGTCCCACTGCACCATGGCCAGCGCCCCGGCGGTACCCGCTGTCAGAGCAGCACCGAACGCGTACAGGCCCTTGGGCCACGGTGGTGTGAGCGCGCCGAGCAGCATCAGTGCCAGCGCCCCGGCGAGCAGGGTCAGGATCGGCGAGAGTGCGAACCACCCGATCTCTGGGCCGACGAAGGTGTCGAACTGTTCCAGCATCATTCACCCTCCTCGCTCTCGTCGTGTGTTTCGTCGTGTGTGCCGTCGTCGTGTGTGCCGTCGTCGTGGTCACCCACGTGGAACACCGGCTCGGGCTCCACGTAATCGGTGTGCTCCTCGACATGAGCGATCAGGACGTCGATGCTCGGCTCGATCCGATCGAGCACCGGCTTGGGATACACACCCATGAACACGATGAGCCCCAGGAACGGCAGGATCACCATGCCCTCCTTGAGCGACAGTTCCCGGAAGGACTTGTTGTCCTCGTCGGGCTCGCCGTGGAACACACGCTGGTAGGCCCACAGCAGATAGAGCGCAGCGAGAATGACACCGACCGTGGCCACCACGGTCCACCACCGAGCGGTGAGGAACGAACCGGTCAGGATCAGGTATTCGCCCACGAATCCGTTCAGGCCGGGCACACCGATCGAGGACAGCATCACGACCATGAAGCCCGCGGCGAAGATCGGTGCGACTTTCTGGAGCCCGTTCAGTTCGGAGATCTGGCGTGTCTTGCGACGCTCGTAGATCATGCCGACGAAGAGGAACAGTGCGCCGGTCGACACGCCGTGGTTGATCATCTGCAGAACGCTGCCGGACAGCGACTGCGTCGTGAAGGCGAACGTACCGAGCACGATGAAGCCGAGGTGAGCGATCGACGAATACGCGACGAGCCGCTTGAGGTCCGTCTGCATCGTCGCGGCGACCGCGCCGTAGATGATGCCGATGACGGCGAGCGTCAGCCAGAGCGGACGACTCCAGTACGAGGCCTCCGGGAACAGGTACAGGCCGAACCGCAGCAGGCCGTACGTGCCGAGTTTGAGCAGCACACCGGCGAGTACGACGGAACCTGCTGTCGGTGCCTGGGTGTGGGCGTCGGGCAGCCACGTGTGCAGCGGGAAGATCGGGACCTTGACGGCGAACCCGATGGCGATGGCGAAGAACAGCCAGCGCCCCGTGGATGCGGCAAAGTCTGCGCCCTCGGCGATCGCAACGAGATCGAAGGTCGTGTACCCGAGGTCCTTGCTGGCGATCGCCACCGTGGCGATGATGCCGACGAGCATGAACGCTGAGCCGAACATCGTGAACAGGAAGAACTTGGTCGCGGCGTAGACCCGGTTCTCGTAGCCCCATCCCGCGATCAGGAAGTACATCGGCACGAGGACGATCTCGAAGAAGATGAAGAAGACGAACAGGTCGAGGCTGAGGAAACTGCCCATCACGCCGGCCTGCAGGAGCAGCAACCAGGCGAGGTACGGCTTTTCGTCGTGGTGCGGATCGACCCCGATGATCGCCAACGGGAACAGCAGGCCGGTCAACACGACGAGGAACAGCGAGATGCCGTCGACACCGAGATGCCACGAGATGCCCCACTGCTCGATCCAGGTGTGCATCGACACGAACTGGAATCCGGCCTCACCGGACTGGAAGGTGGCCATCAGCCAGATCGTCAACGCGAACGTGCCCACCGACGACAGCAGCGCGACGAGCTTGGGCAGGTCGGGCCGAGACTTCGGCATCAGGGCCACCAGCAGCGCGCCGAAGGCCGGCACGAGGATGATCGCCGTCAGGATGGGGAACGCGAGCGATCCCGCTTCGGAAGCGAACATCACAGAATCCCTCGAATCACCACGAACCATCCGAGGAGCAGCACGACGCCGATCCCGATGACTCCTGCGTACTGACGCACATACCCCGTCTGACCCTTGCTGAGTTCGGTCGCGGATTCCTTGACCGCGACCGCCACACCGTTGACGGCCCCATCGACCACCTTGGCGTCGAAGTCGGCCACCCCTTGGAAGGCCTCACGGCCGGGCTTGCCCATGAACCAGCTGATCGCCCGGTCGTAGTTCCAGCCCTGTTCGAACAACGCAGGCTCCCATGGCTTGATTCGCTTCTTCAGATACACGAAGTACGCCAGGATGATGCCGACGACGGCGCTCAAGACGGCGAGCGCCACGAGCACGTACATGTTGTCGTAGGCCCAGGTGCCGGACAGATCGGCCTCACCGGCTTCGACGATCGGATGCAGCCAGTCCTCGAGCTGATGCCCCGGTCCGTCCTTGATGCCGAAGAGTGTGGGCAGGTTGATCAGACCGGCGATCGCCGCGATGCCGGCCAGGACGACGAGCGGGATCCACATGATCGGCGGCGACTCGTGGGGCTTGAACTCACCGTGGGCGTGATGCGTCTCGGCGGGCTCTTCACCCTCGGCGACCTCAGGAGCTTCGTCCTCGTTCGCCAGGCTCGTCCAGCGCGCCTCACCGAAGAAGACCATGATCACCTGACGGGTCATGTAGAACGCCGTGAGGACCGCGGTGATCAGACCGATCACGTACAGCGGCGTGCTGTCGGCGAGGGCGAACAACAAGATCTCGTCCTTGGACCAGAACCCGGAGAACGGCGGGACGCCGGCGATCGACAACCAGCCGATGATGAACGTGCCCGCGGTGATCGGCATGAACTTGCGAAGGGCACCCATCTTGCGCATGTCCTGCTCGTGATGCATCCCGTGGATGACCGAGCCGGCGCCGAGGAAGAGCAGCGCCTTGAAGGCGGCGTGGGTGATCATGTGGAAGATCGCAGCGACGTAGGCACCGCTGCCCACGGCCAGCACCATGTAGCCGATCTGCGACACCGTCGAGTACGCGAGCACCTTCTTGATGTCGTTCTGCGCCAACGCGATCGTCGCCGCGAACAACGCCGTGGCGGCTCCGACCCAGGCAATCGTGGTCGGCACCCAGTCGTACGACGCAGCGATGACGGGGTTGATGCGTGTGAGCAGGAACACGCCGCCGGTGACCATGGTGGCGGCGTGGATCAGCGCCGACACCGGGGTCGGGCCTTCCATGGCATCGGGGAGCCAGATGTACAGCGGCAGCTGGGCACTCTTGCCGGCGGCGCCGATCAGGAGCAGGATCGCGATGCCCGACGCGGTCGACGCCGCGAGCACGCCGGTCTCGGCGCTCTCGTTGATCGCCGTGTACGAGATCGACCCGACAGCGGAGAAGGCGAGGAACATCGCCGTCATGACGCCCCAGTCACCGACGCGGTTGGTGATGAAGGCCTTCTTGCCGGCGGTCGCTGCCGATTCCCGGGTGTGCCAGAAGGCGATCAACAGGTAGGAGCACGTGCCCACACCCTCCCAACCGAGGAAGGTGACCAGCAGGTTCTCGCCGAGCACCAGGATCGTCATCGAGAAGACGAACAGGTTGAGGTAGAGGAAGAACTTGGAGAACTTGTCGTCGCCGTGCATGTAGCCGATGGCGAACATGTGGATCAGTCCGGCGATGCCGGTGACGAACAGGCACATCGACACCGACAACGGGTCGGCGAGGAACGCGAGATCGACCTGCAGCGTCCCCACCGGCACCCACGAGAAGAGCGTGACGACGGTTTGGCGGTCGTGTTCGTCGGTGGCGAGCAGGTCGAGATACACCAGCGCCGACACGGCGAACGACGCGAAGACCGCGGCGGTCGCCAGGTACCCGGCTCGCGGGTCGCCGAGCTTGCGCCCGAACAGCAAGATGGTGAAGAACCCGAGCAGTGGAAACGCGGGAATCAACCAGACGTAGTCGGCCATGGAGGTCAGCCCTTCAGTTCCGCGAGGTCGTCAGCGGTCGCGCCGGGGCGTCGGCGCAGGATGGACACGAGGATGCCGAGTCCGACAACCACTTCTGCTGCAGCGACCACCATCACGAAGAAGACGGCGGTCTGCCCGTTGATGTCGCCCAGTTGCGTCGCCAGCGCGACGAATGTGAGGTTCGCTGCATTGAGCATCAGCTCGATGCACATGAACATGATGATCGGGTTGCGACGAATGACGATCCCGAAGGCGCCGATCGTGAAG
>JBAWHL010000487.1:0-7057 GCA_049593815.1 Ilumatobacteraceae bacterium
CACCCGACCGACCTCGTCCGGCGCACCTCACCGGCCTGCTGGGCCGCGCTCGCCGCGGACGAGCAGTACGTCGAACAACTCGACCGCGCCAGTCGTCGTCTGAACGAGGCGCTCGACGGATCGAACTGGTTCCAGCGTCGAGTCGCCGACGGCGCGACACCGCTCGAACTCGTCGCCTACTTCTCGCCCGAGTTCGGCATCACCGAAGCCCTGCCGCAGTACTCCGGCGGTCTCGGCGTGCTCGCCGGTGACCATCTGAAGGCGTCGTCCGACCTCGGCATTCCGCTGGTCGGCGTCGGCCTGCTCTACGCCGAGGGGTACTTCCATCAGCAGCTCGACGGCAACGGTTGGCAGGAAGAGCGCAACGAACGCATCGATCCCGATGCACTCGGCCTCCATCCGACGGGCGTCGAGATCACCGTGGCGCTCGCCGATGTCGACGTCGCCGTGCGCGTGTGGCGTGTCGACGTCGGCCGCATCCCGCTCTACCTCCTCGACACGAACGTGCCCGGGAATCCGCCGGAGGCGATCGCCGTCACCGATCGTCTGTACGGCGGCGACGAGCAGCACCGCCTGCGCCAGGAGATCATCCTCGGCATCGGCGGCGTGCGCGCGTTGCGCGCGCTCGGCATCACCCCGCAGGTGTTCCACACGAACGAGGGACACGCCGGTTTCCTCGGGCTCGAACGGATCCGCGAGTGGACCCAGCGGGGACTGGCCTTCACCGAATCGGTCGAGGCCGTACGCGCCGGCAGCGTGTTCACGACCCACACGCCGGTGCCCGCGGGAATCGACCAGTTTCCACTCGAGTTGTTCGAGCGCTACTTCCGATCGTTCGCCGAGGACTGTGGCATCTCGATGGAGCAGCTCATCGCGATCGGCCAGCCGGTCGGCGGTGCGGACAAGTTCAACATGGCGATCATGGGGCTGCGTCTCGCGGCGCGGGCGAACGGCGTCGCACGACTGCACGGCGAGGTGTCGCGCGAGATGTTCGGTGGGCTGTGGCCGGATCTGCCGAGCACGGAGACACCGATCGGTCACGTCACCAACGGCGTCCACGCTCGGTCCTGGGTGTCCGACCGCGTCGACGAGCTGCTGTCACGCGAGATCGGTGAGGAGTGGCATCTCGCAGACGAGCGCGACTGGGAGCGTGTCCGCTCGCTCGATCATCGGGCGATCTGGGAGGTCCGCAGCGAGGGCCGTCGCGAACTGGTCGACATGGTGCGGGCATCGCTCGGCCGCGACCTGCTCGACCCGAACGTGCTCACGATCGGTTTCGCTCGACGGTTCGCGACGTACAAGCGGTCGACGCTGCTCCTGTCGCAGATGGAACGCCTTCGCGGTCTCCTGCTCGATGCCGAACGTCCGGTGCAGTTCGTGTTCGCCGGCAAGGCGCATCCGGCCGACCAGCCGGGCAAGGAGATGATCCGGGCGATCGATCAGATGACGCGCGACGCCGACGTCCGTCACCGGTTCGTGTTCATCCCCGACTACGACATCGGGATCGCCCGCACGATGTATCACGGCTGCGACGTGTGGCTGAACACGCCCCGACGCCCGATGGAGGCATGCGGGACCAGCGGCATGAAGGCGGCCCTCAACGGCGTGCTCAACTGCTCGATCCGTGACGGCTGGTGGGACGAGATGTCCGACGGTGCCAACGGGTTCGACATTGCCTCGTTCGACGACGACGACCTCGAGCGTCGCGACCGGCGCGAGGCCTCGGCGACGTTCGAGGTGATCGAGGACGCGATCGTGCCGTCGTTCTACGAACGCGGGGAGGACGGAATCCCACACGGCTGGATCGACCGCATCACGACGAACTGGGCGACGCTCGGCTGGAACGTGATCGCCAGCCGCATGGTGCGCGACTACGTGACCGAGCTGTACGAGCCGGCTGCGGTCGGCTCCGACACACTCACCGCCGACGACGGAGCCCCGGCTCGTGCGCTCGACGCATGGAAGCGGAGGGTCGCCGACGCGTGGCCGGAGGTCCGCGTGACGCTGGCGGGGGACGGCATCGGCGCCGATCGCGATGGACCGGACGTGCAGGGTGCTGCGGGCGTCGAGCGTCCGGTCGTCGCGTCGGTCGAGAGCGGAGACCTGACCGCCGAGGAAATCGTGGTCCAGGTCGTGCACGGGCCGTTGCTCGCCGACGGGTCCTTCGACGAGCACCACCTGCACGTCGTGCCGATGACCGCGGGAGACGACGGCCGGTATCACGCCACGTTCGCCCCGGATCAGGCGGGCCGGTGGGGTGTCACGGTGCGAGCCATGCCGACCCATCCACACCTCTCCAGCCCCTTCGAGACCGGCCTCGTCGCCACCGGCTGACACCGCCCCGTCCCGCCCGTGACCAGGGCGGCAATCGACACGTTCCGCATGATGCCGCGTCACTAGCCTGCGAGCGATGCTGACGCCCCCCATCGACACCGAGGTCGACCACGCGGACAACGTGCCGTCGCCGATGGTGATGCTCTTCGCGTTCGGCGGCCTCATGGCCTGTCTCGCTGCGGGGTACGGCGTCCTCTTCACGATCGTCGACGACTACCGCGACGAGTACGGCATCAGCGAAACGGCGATCGGCATCGTGATCGGCATCGGATTCGTCGCCGCCTTCCTGTCTCAGCTGCTCATCGCCCCGCTCGCGGACCGGGGGCACGCCCGCAAGGTCGTGCTGTTCGGCGTCGCGATCAACGTCATCGGTCTGCTGCTGATGGGTTTCAGCACCACGTTGACTCCAATCCTCATCGGCCGGTTCATCTCCGGACTCGGCATCGGCGCGACCGTCCCGGCGGCACGCCGCATCGTGATCCTCGCCGACCCGAACCACCTCGGCCAGAATCTCGGCCGGCTGCTCGCTGCGGACGTGTTCGGCTTCGCCATGGGGCCCGCGGTGTCGGCGATTCTGGTGGGACCGTTCGGGATCCCGGCACCGTTCATCGTGGTCGCCGCGGGCACGGTCGTCCTGCTGCCGTTCGTTGCGCGAGTGCGTGTGGCCGAGAGCACGACACCACCGCCGCGACGCCTCGCGGTCGACCTCCTGCAGATCCGGCCGTTCGCGGGCGCTGTCGTGTTGGGCGCCGCCGTGTTCGTGATGATCGGGTCGTTCGACGCCTTGTGGGCGCTCGTCCATCGCGACCTCGGGACGGCCGAGTGGATCGCCAACCTCGGCATCACCCTCTTCGCGCTCCCCCTCGTGATCCTCGGTCCGCCGGCGGGCAGGTGGGCACAGGTCTACGGACCCTTCAAGGTCGCGGTGTTCGGACTCTGCGCGGGCGCCTGCTTCATCGGGCTGTACGGCTTGATGCCGACGGGGGGCCTCATCTTCGCCGTCGCCATGTTCCACGCGATCAGCGATGGTCTCACCGTGTCGAGCAGCGGCGTCGCGGTCGGTATGACGGTCCCCGAGGAGCGCCAGGCCGGCGCACAGGGGATCCTGGGCGGCGCACAGGCGCTGTCGGCCGGCATCATGGCCGTGATCACGGCAGCGATCTACGACCAGTTCGGCCGGACCGCTGCGTACCTCACCTGCACGGCGATCATGTTGACCCTCGTGGCGACGGGAGCCTGGTTGGCGAGGTCGGCGTGGTCGCTGAACCGCCCGCTCCACGACGACACCCCGCTCGACCCCCGACCCGCCGATCTCATCTCCTGACCCGACCCCGCACCACGTCCAGGTGCGATGAGCGAATGCACCGCCTGCGGCAGGTTCGCTCACCGAGCTCGCTCTGCAGCCGCCGGTCATGAGCGACTGCACCGCCGGTGGTGCGTCCGCTCATCGCGCTCAGTGGCCGGTGAAGGTGGCCTTGCCGGGACCGTGTTCGAGGAAGCTGGCGACGCCGGTGCGCGCATCGTCGGTGTGGAAGACCTCGACGAATCCGCTGCGTTCGAGAGCGAGACCGTCCTCGAGCGACGCGGACATCCCGTCGTCGATCAGGCGCTTGCAGATCGCCTGTGCAGCGAGTGCTCCCGATGCGACCTCCGCCGCCAAGGCGAGCGCGCGGTCCAGCAGCGCGTCAGGAGCGACCACTTCATCGACCAGCCCGATGCGCAGGGCCTCCTCGGATCGCACCTGGCGGCCCGTCAGACACATCTCCTTGGCCCGGCTGGTGCCGACGACCCGCGGGAGTCGCTGCGTCCCGCCGCCGCCCGGCACGATCCCCAGCAGGATCTCGGGCTGCCCGAAGACCGCCCGTTCCGACGCGATCCGATAGTCGCACGCCAACGCCAGCTCGCAACCGCCACCGAGCGCGAATCCGCTGACGGCGGCGATCACGAAGCGCGGCAGCGCCGCGACCGCGTCGAGGGCATCGTGGAACCCACGGCCGATGACGTCCGCCTCCTCCGGCCCACCGAACTGGGAGATGTCCGCACCCGCGGCGAACAGTCGATCGCCGCCGGTGATCACGAGGGAACCGGGAAGGTCGGCCGCGAGATCCTCGATCGCGGCACCGATCTCGGCGAGCAGCTCTCGCGAGAGCGCATTCACCTTGCCGTTGGCGAGCGTGAGCACCGCAACCCCGTCGTCGCGACGTTCCAGTTCCAGCAGTTCGTAGTCGGCCATGCTCGCAGTCTCGCGAACCGGCACACCGGTGATCGCATCTGGATCCGCGCCACCGTGCATCTGCACCCATGTGTCCCAGAGCGTTACAAATGGGGTCTGACCCCTGATGTAACGCTTCAGTTGGGGGGTGAATGGGCCGATGGGACTGGCGTGACCACAACGCTCATTCAGCTTCGTCAGCGCTCGGGATTCGCCAGCCCGTTCCTGTTCGTCGCCTTGGCACTCACGCTGCTCGCTCTGTAGTTCTCGTCGAACCTCAGCGCAGGTCGAACCATGGCTCGGTCGCGAGATCACTGCGACCGGTCGCGGCGGCTGCCGTGTCAGGCGTCGACGGCGGCGAGCATCTCGTCGGCGGCCGACCACGGGTCGATCGACCGATCGACGACCGCGTCGGTCAACTCGTCCCAGCGCTCACCCGAACAGATCTGTCGGGCCCGCCGGCCCAGTCGCTGAGCGACGATTTCGCGGAGCTCCTCGCGCAGGCGGAACGTGCGACGCTCGAGCAGGTCGCCGGAGGATTCGGCGTACTCGCGGTGGGCGAGCACCGCTTCCCACAGTGCGGGCACACCCTCCCCCGTCGAGCCCACGGTGGGAACGATCGGCGGACGCCAGGTGTCGTGCGGCAGGTCCGACAGGTCGAGCATCTGCATCAGATCACGCGACGTCTCCTCGACACCCTTGCGATCGGCCTTGTTGATCACGAACACATCTGCGATCTCCATGAGCCCCGCCTTGTTCGCCTGGACGCTGTCGCCCCAGCCCGGGTTGACGACCACGACGGTCGTGTCGGCCTTGCCGGCGACCTCGACTTCGACCTGGCCGACGCCGACCGTCTCGACGATGATCCACTTGCGCCCGATCGCGTCGAGCGCCCGGACCGCCTCGGGCGTCGCCAGCGACAGCCCACCGAGGTGACCTCGCGTGGCCATCGACCGGATGAAGACGCCGGGGTCCGTGGCGTGCTCCTGCATCCGCACCCGGTCGCCGAGAATTGCACCGCCGGTGAACGGCGACGACGGGTCGATCGCGAGGACCGCGATCTCGAGGTCCTGCGCCCGCAGATGGGTGATGATCGAACTGGTCAGCGTGCTCTTGCCCGCACCGGGTGCACCGGTGAGTCCGACGGTGTAGCCCGAACCGCTGCGGGGATATGCGAGCCGGCCGATCGTGCGGGCATCGTCGTCGCCACGTTCGATGAGCGACAACAGCCGAGCGAGGGCGCTGCGGTCGCCCTCGAGCGCAGCTTCGAAGAGTTCCGGGGCAGGACGATGTCGACGGCTCACGCGCGATGCCTCAGGCTGCCTCTTCGGCGATGTTGACGACTTCGGTGACACCGTCGACGCGGTCACGCATGATCCGTTCGATGCCGGCCTTCAGCGTCTGCGTCGATGCGGGGCAACCCACACATGCGCCGACGAGTTCGACGGACACGATGCCCGTGGACTCGTCGACGTCGTGGAGCACGATGTCACCGCCGTCGGCCTGCAAGGCGGGACGAATGACTTCGATGGTGGCTTCGACCTGTTCGCGCATGGCACGGACCATTCAATCAGCCCAGGTCGTACGATCGGTGACTGTGATCGCAGTGTTGACGGCGGGTGCTCGGCCCATGATCCTCGCTCACCAGGGCGGATGGGACGAGATCCTGCTGATCGGTGGACCCATTCTGCTCATCGCCGCGCTCCTGATGTTGGCGAAGAAGCGTGTCGACGCCGCTGCGGCGACGCTCGACGACACCTCCGACCAGCCCAACTCCCCCAGCTGAGGCCACCCGGGCATCCGAGCGGCGTCGGCAGGGCGCGATCGTGGTGACGGCTCAGGTCACCCGTGCCGGTGGGTGCAGGCGATCGCCGCACCGATGATTCAGCGCTCGGACGACACGGTCCTCGCGGTGCGCGCCGAGCAGGCTGACGGTGGCGGTGGCGAGCGCGAACCGGCGACCCTCGACCGCGGGCAGCCCGCACCATCGAGCGATCAGCACCGCGAGCAGGTGGCCGTGGGCGAAGACGACCGCCGTGTGGTCGTCCACCCCGTTCGCCTCGATGATCACGTCGCGGTCCACATCGCTGGCGACCCGTCGGAGGAACGCATCCGCTCGGTCGCCGACGTCGTCGACGGACTCACCACCGATGATCTCGTGCGTCCAGACCGACCAGTCCGCAATCGTCTCGCGGGTGTCCGTGGTGCGCTTGCCTTCGTAGACGCCGTAGTCCCACTCCATCAGGTCGTCATCGAGTTCGACCCCGGCGCCGAAGCCAGCGAGTTCCGCGGTCTCCCGAGCGCGAACGAGCGGGCTCGAATAGACCCTGTCGATCGGCCAGTCGTCGAGGGTGCGTGCCACGGCCTCGGCCTCGTTGCGACCGACATCGGTGAGCGCCAGATCACTCCGACCGGTGTGACGCCCGGTCCGCGACCACGCCGTCTCGCCGTGGCGAACGAGGATCAGCTGCAGCGCCATCGTCGGATCATCGCAGGTTCGCGATGCGCGTC
>JBAWHL010000488.1:0-4758 GCA_049593815.1 Ilumatobacteraceae bacterium
CACCTGGGGCGTGTTCTGGCAGTGGGATGCCCGTCTCACGACGACGGCGCTGCTGTTCATCACCTACATCGGCTATCTCGCCGTCCGCCGACTGGACGGCAGCCACGAACAGCGCGCCCGCCGCAGCGCCGTCATCGGACTGCTCGCGGTGCTGCTGATCCCGCTCGTGCACTTCAGTGTCGAGCTCTGGCGCAGCCTGCACCAGACGGCGACGATCAACGACGGCGACTCCGACGTGAAGATGGACGGCCTGATGCTGTTCAGCCTCTTCGTCGGGGTCATCGCGTTCACGCTGTTCTACGTGTGGTTCGTCTTGCACCGCACGCGAGTCATGGCCATGGAAGACGTGATGGACGACCGCGGACTGGACGACGCCCTCGCTGCCCGTCGCGCAGAAGGAGCCAACTGATGGAAGACGCAGGATTCATCCTCGGTGGATACGCACTCACCTTCGCGGTGGTCGCCCTGATGTCGTGGCGTGTGCTGCGGACCGGGCGACGTCTCGCCGATCAGGTGCCCGACGACGAGAAGCACTGGACCTGACGTCGCGCATGGACGTGACACCGCGATGAACGACAACACCGACAACGCCGACAACGCCCCCGATGGCTTCGACGCCGACGACATGGACCTCTCCCCGAGGCACCGGGTCGACCCCGCCGCCCCGGTGCGAGCCCGACGCCGGAACTGGATGCCGATCCTCGTGCTCGGCCTGGTGGTCGTCGCGGGTGGTTTCGTGGTCACGAAGCTGCTCAACGACGCCGTGGACTACTACTGCAACGTCGACGAGGTCGGGGTGCGCGACGGATGCGACGCGGACCGTCGCATCCGGCTGCAGGGCACCGTCGACGAGGGGTCGGTCGAACGCGAGGGCAACGCGACCGTGTTCACGATCTCGTTCAACGGTGCGACGATGCCGGTCAGCTACGAGGGCGAACCCGGCGGCATCTTCAAGGAGTGCATCCCGGTCGTCGTGCACGGTGTCATCGAGGACGACGTGCTGCTCGGCGATCGCGTCGAAGTCAAGCACTCCGACGAGTACGTCGCGGTCAACGACGAACGGGTCGCTGACGCCGAAGACGCGGGCTGCGTCACCACCGATTCGGCGTGATGCTGTTCGCCGCGAGTGTGAACTCCGCCCTCGGTCGGGCCGGACTGTTGCTCATGCTCGCATCGTCGGTGTTCGGTGCGCTCATCGTCCTGTACGGCATTCGCCACCACGATCGGAAGCTGCTCAAGCAGGCACCGTTGTACTCGTGGATGGCGCTCGGTGGCATCGTCCTCGCCGTCGTGATGATGCAGCGGGCGTTGATCACCCGCGACTTCTCGATGGCGTACATCCAGCAGGTCGGCTCCGCGGACACCCCGACGCTCTACAACATCGCCGCGATGTGGTCCGCGCTCGAAGGCTCGATTCTGCTCTGGGCGTTGATCCTCGCCGCCTTCACCGCCGCGGTCGCGTGGCGGTTCCGCGATCGCACCGACGACGTGCTCGTCGGGTGGGCCCTGATCGTCATGTTCGTGATCACCGCGTTCTTCGCGATGTTGAGCTTCGGGCCGGCCGATCCGTTCGCCGCTGGAGCCGTCGGCGTCACCGAAGGTCCCGGTCCGAACGCGCTGCTCCAGAACCACATCCTGGTGTTGTTCCATCCGCCGATCCTGTACCTGGGCTACGTCGGCTTCGCCGTGCCGTTCTCCTTCGCGATCGCCGCGCTCGTCACCGGCCGTCTCGGCGAGGGCTGGCTCATGGAGACGCGCCGGTGGGCACTGTTCTCCTGGGCATTCCTCACGATCGGCATCCTGCTCGGCGGCTGGTGGAGCTACGAGGTGCTCGGTTGGTCGGGGGTGTGGGGCTGGGACCCCGTCGAGAACGCGTCGTTGCTGCCGTGGTTGACGGGGACGGCGTACATCCACTCGGTGCTCGTCCAGGAACGCCGCGGCATGTTGCGGGTCTGGAACCTGAGCCTGTTGGTCGCCACGTTCGCACTCACCATCCTCGGCACGTTCCTCACCCGTTCGGGTGTGCTCAATTCGGTGCACGCGTTCGGTGACGGTCCGGTCGGCACCTGGCTGCTCGCCTTCTTCGGGGTCATCGTCGTCGTGTCGCTCGGGCTCATCGCCTGGCGTGGTGACCGTCTGCGTTCGCCCGGCTCGATCGACTCGCCGCTGTCTCGCGAGGGTTCGTTCCTCGCCAACAACGTGCTGTTCACGGTCTGGGCGTTCGTCGTACTGCTCGGCACGTTGTTCCCGTTGCTCGTCGAGGCGCTGCAGGATCGCCAGACCATCGTCGGTGCCCCCTACTTCGATCGGCTGTCCCAGCCGATCGGGCTGATGCTGCTGTTCCTGATGGGCGTTGCCCCGGTGCTCCCGTGGCGCAAGGCATCGACCGAACTCCTCCGTGACCGGCTCTTCTGGCCCGCGTGGTGCGGTGCCGGTGGGCTGATGATCGCGGTCTTCGTCGGCGCCACCGGCTGGGCGCCGCTCGTGGCGTTCACGCTCGCTGGCTTCGCCGCCGGCGCCGCGCTGCGTCAGCTGGTGTTGGCGACCCGTCGCCAGGGTTGGCGAGGTCTCGTCGGTCGTGCCAACGGCGGCATGGTGGTGCACCTCGGCGTGATCATCATCGCCGTCGCGCTCGCCTCGTCGAACAGCTTCACGCATTCTGCGGCGCTCGAGCTCGAACAGGGCGAGGTCGTGTCCTGGGGTGGGCACACGTTCGAGCTCGTGTCGGTCGACCTGCGGACCAACGACCGCGGCAGCGAGCGGCGCCTCGCTGCCAACGTGATCCTCGATGGTGAGAAGACCTACCGTCCGGCGATCACGACCTACCTGAACATCGGCAGCGAGATCGGCACGCCCTCCGTGCGGACCGGCCTCACCGAGGACGTCTACATGACCCTCGATCAAGGCGCCGAGGAGGGCGCGACCATCGCGACGGTGCGAGTGTTCATCAAGCCGATGATCCTCTGGTTGTGGATCGGTGGGGCCATGATGGCGATCGGCACGCTGCTCGCAGCGTTCCCGGGCTCGCGCCGACGCATCGCCATCGATCCCGTGTCGGCTCCCGTCCCGACCGGCGGCCCGACGCCCGACGAGGAGAAGTCAGCAGTCCCGGCATGAGTGAGATCACCGACATCCCCAGTTCCAACGGGTCCGGCTCGGACGCATCGGACGCGACCTCGGTCGACCCCGCTGCCGCCGGTGCGGGATCCGGACGTCGCCGCATCGCGCCGTTCATCGTCGGCCTCGTCGCCATCGTGATGATCGGGTTGTTCATCGTGCTCATCGGCGCCGACCCCTCGAGCGGCGAGTCGGCGGACACGCCGCTGCTCGGACGTCCGGCCCCCGAGGCCATCGGCACGCTCGACGACGGTACGTCGTTCGACCTGTCGCGCCGCAAGGGCAGTTGGGTCGTGCTGAACTTCTTCGACCCGGAATGCGTCCCGTGCATCCAGGAGCACCCGGAGTTGGTCCAGTTCGCCGAGGACCAGGAGACGCTCGGCACCGACGGCGCCGAGATGTACTCGGTGATCGTGCGCGGTGGCCGGGAGGAGATCGACGAGTTCTTCGAGGAACGCGGCGGCGACTGGCCACAGATCTACTCCGAACTCGACGAGTTCCCGGTCGCGTTCGGTGTTGCGGCAGTCCCGGAGACCTGGATCATCGATCCCAGCGGGGTGGTCCAATTGCGGTTGATCTCCAAGGTCACCGCCGACCAGCTCAACTCGATCCTCGTCCAGTTCCGAGAGCAGTACGCCTGATGGCCAGCGACCTGAACCGACGTGTGAAGCGCTGGCCCGGGTGGGTGTTGCTCGCCATCGTGATCGTCGGGTTCCTGACGGTCGGCGCCACGCGCTCGAGTGGCCCGCAGACGCAGGACGATCGTGTCGATGCGATCTCCCGTCGCGTCGCGTGCCCGATCTGTGACGGCGAGAGCGTCTTCGAATCGCAGAACAACGCGTCGCGATCGCTGCGCAATCAGATCCGTGAGTTCGTCGAGGGCAACGACATGAACGACACGGAGATCATCGCCTTCATCGAGTCGCGCTACGGCGCGCAGGTGCTGCTCGTGCCGAAGGCGTCAGGCTTCGACGCGTTGATCTGGGTGCTGCCCGCCGTCGTGCTCGTGTGTGCGACCGCGGGGCTGGTGGTCGTGTTCCGCCGTTGGAAGCGCGAAGCAGGGGAGAGCCTCGACCCGTCCGACGCCGACCGGGCGCTCGTCGACGCGGCGCTCGCCGCCGATGCAGTCGATGCCTCCCACGTCGCTGACGTTGCCGGCGCGGCGCCCGTCGATCCGGATGGTGACGCTCCATGACGGCGACGGGCGTCCGACTCGATCGGCTCGCCGAACTCGAAGAGGAGCGGCGGTTCCTGCTGCGATCGCTGACCGACCTGGAGCGTGAACACGACGCTGGTGACGTCGACGACCTCGACTACCGCACGCTCAAGGATGGGTACACGGTTCGGGCGGCAGCGGTGCTCCGACAGATCGAAGACGGCCGCGCCGGTCTCGCACCGCGCACGAAGCGTCGGTGGGGCCGCGCCGCGGCGGTCACGGCGGCCGTGGTCGCCGGATCGATCGGTGTCGGCGTCGTCCTCGCCGGTGCGTGGGGCGAGCGTTCGTCCGGCCAGGAGATCACCGGGTTCACGCCGGGTGACGAGTCGCGCATCCTGCTCACCAGTGCCCGTGATGCGTTGGGAGTCGGTGACTTCGAACTGGCGAACTCGCTGTTCGCCCGCGTGATCGAAATGGAACGTGAC
>JBAWHL010000489.1:0-1548 GCA_049593815.1 Ilumatobacteraceae bacterium
AACAACCGTAAGGTGGCCACGCTCGGTCCGGGCGATGTCGTCGGCGAGTTGTCGCTGCTCGATCACGGCCCGCGAACGGCGACGGCAATCTGTGAGACCGATTGCACCTTGCTGATCATCGACCAGCGGCGGTTCCTGAGCGTGATCGACGACGTCCCTGCCATCTCGCACAAGCTGCTCGCGAGCCTCGCGTCGCGCATCCGCGAGATGGACCGGCAGTACTTCGGCTGACCGCGGTCGTCCCGGCTCATGACCGGGGCCGAGCGGAAATGACCGTTCGGGTGGCTCGCGAGTAGGTTTGCGGCCGACATGAGCACCCCGAACAACACCAAC
This sequence comes from Ilumatobacteraceae bacterium, assembly GCA_049593815.1. Taxonomy (GTDB): domain Bacteria; phylum Actinomycetota; class Acidimicrobiia; order Acidimicrobiales; family Ilumatobacteraceae; genus Sva-07. The sequence goes on from JBAWHL010000489.1 coordinate 334, forward strand.
TCGGTTGACCACGACGAGACCACCGCCGACGGCGCGCCCAAACCGCCTGCACGCGTCAAGCCCCACCAACTCGCCCTGGTGCTCGGCATCGCGGTGGGCCTGTTCACGATCGTGTCGGGCATCCTGCCCCAGATCACGAAGTGGCACGAGGACAGCCCGGTCCACCGGGTCGTGTTCGTCAACATCCCCGGCCCGATACAGATCGCGTTCTACACGATCATCCCCGTGATGATCATCTGGGGCGCCTTCATGTTCGCCAACCGGATGAAGAACTGGGAACGCGGCGCCCCCTCCCAGCGCCACACCACCCCGAAGAACGCCGCTCAGCGCCTCAAGGACTTCCGCGCCGGCGCATACATGCAGACCCTGCTCCGCGATGCCGGCGCCGGTCTCATGCACTCGATGATCTACTTCGGGTTCCTCGTGCTGCTCGGTGTCACGACCGTCCTCGAGGTCGATCACCAGCTCCCCGAGTCGCTGAAGTTCCTCCACGGCAACACCTACAAGGCGTACTCGTTCATCGGTGACGCCGCCGGACTGGTGCTGTTCATCGGCGTCATGTGGGCGATCGTTCGCCGCTACGTGCAGCGCCCGTACCGCATCCGCATCAAGACCAAGCCCGAGCACGCGATCATCCTCGGCACGTTCTTCCTCATCGCCGTCACCGGCTTCGGCGTCGAGATGTTCCGCATCGCCGAAGAGGGCATGCCGAGCTACGAGAAGTGGAGCTTCATCGGCTACCCGCTCGCCACGCTCGTCGACGGCTGGTCGGCCGACTCGCTCAGCACCTGGCACCAGTGGTGGTGGATCGGCCACGTCGCCACGTTCATCGCCTTCCTCGCCATCCTTCCGCTGACGATGCTGCGCCACATGTTCACCTCGCCGCTGAACATGTATCTGAAGGACAAGGACCGGCCCAAGGGTGCGATGCGTCCGATGCCGAACCTGGAGGAGACCGAGCTGGAGAGCTTCGGTGCCTCGGTCGTCGAGGACTTCACCTGGAAGCAGCTGCTCGACCTCGATGCCTGCACGATGTGCGGGCGCTGCACCAGCGTGTGCCCCGCCCACGCCACGGGCAAGTCGCTCGACCCGCGCGAGATCGTCCTCAAGGCCGGCGAGGTCATGGCCGCCACCGGCAACCCGGCGGTCAGCCCGCCGCTCGGCACGGTCGCCGAGATCTCCGTCAGCGCCAATTCGCTGTTCGAGCGGATCACC
>JBAWHL010000490.1:0-3611 GCA_049593815.1 Ilumatobacteraceae bacterium
GCCGACCACGGCGTGGTCGGCGGGCAGCGGCTGGTCTCGCACGGCGCTGACCACGGCGAGGCAGACGCCCAGATCGAGCCCCGGCTCGGTGAGCTTGGCTCCGCCCGCGGTGGAGGCGTACAGGTCCTGGTCGGCGAGCGGGACCCGGCTCCGGCGACCGAGCACTGCGGTCAGCATCGACAGTCGGGCCCCGTCGAGCCCGAGTGCGCTGCGACGCGGGGGCACGCCGGGCACCGAGGCGCTGGCCAGTGCCTGCACTTCGACGACGATCGGGCGTTGGCCCTCCATGGTGGGCACGACCGCGGATCCCGGAATCCCGGTACGCCGGTCGGCGAGGAACAACGACGACGGATCGGGCACGCCCAGCAGCCCCGCGCCGGCCATCTCGAACAGGCCGAGTTCGTTGGTCGGCCCGAAGCGATGCTTGGACGCTCGCAGCAGGCGCAGCGCGTGGTGGCGGTCGCCCTCGAACTGCAGGACCGTGTCGACGACGTGTTCGAGCACGCGCGGCCCGGCGAGGCCGCCTTCCTTGGTGACGTGGCCGACGAGCACGATCGCGACGTTTCGTTCCTTGGCCTCGTTCACCAGACGTTGCGCGCACCCGCGCACCTGTCCGACGCTGCCGGGCAGCGAGCCGAGCGCCGGATCGTTGACGGTCTGGATCGAGTCGATCACGACGAGCTCGGGCTGCACCTGCTCGATGGCATCGAGGATCGCCGGCAGCGACGTCTCGGCGTGGAGCCACAGGTCGTCGCGGTTCGCGCCGAGACGCTCCGCGCGCCGCTTCACCTGCTGGGCGCTCTCCTCGGCGGTGACGTACAGCGTCGGCCCCTTCCAGGTGGCCAGCAACTGCAGGAGCAGCGTGCTCTTGCCGATGCCGGGCTCGCCGCCGAGCAGCGTGACCGAACCGGCGACCAGCCCACCGCCGAGCACCCGGTCGAGTTCGGGGATCGCCGTCGAGACCGGGTCGCCGTGTTCGGTGCCGACGTCGCCGAGGCGGGTCGGCCCGGGACGTGTCGAGGCCACGACCACCGCGTCGCTCCCGCTGACCTCGACGTCCTCGACGAGGGTGTTCCAGTCGCCGCAGCCCGAACACCGCCCTGCCCACTTGGGGTGCGAGGTCCCGCACTCGCTGCAGACGTGGACCACCTTGGCTCGACTCATGCCCCCATCATGGCGAGGGGGTGTCACCGGGTTGTGGGACCGCGTGCGCGATCAGTCGAACGAGACGATCTTGCCCCGGTTGATCGACACCCAGTCGCGTGCTTCGAGGTAGGGCTTGAACCGGTCGGCGATCACGTCGCCGTGCTCGGCATTCTTGGGTCGCTGCAGCTCGAACAGGTAGGGGAACTCGAGCCACGCCGTGGTCGCGTCCCAGAGTCGCAGGGCGGCCTCGCCGGTCGGCGGGTCGAGGACGACAGGACCGAACATGCACTCGGGTTCGCCGGAGGCATTGAGATGATCGGGGAAGAACAGTGTCGGCACGCCGTACCCGCCGGCGTTGACCACACGTTCGTGTTCGGAGCGGATCTCGTCGTGTGTCGTCGGGTCGCTGATCGCTTCGTCGACGACGGCAGGGTCGAGACCGATCTCCTCCAACAGGTGCCGAGCGACGTCGGGATCGTGGGGACGGTGGCCCTCCTCGTGCAGCGCTCGCCCGGCGCGCTCGTACCACCGGTCGAGGTCGTCCATGCTGGAGCGTCGCAGGACCGCCCCGACGCGCATCATCGACCACCCGTATGACCACTCCCGCTCCCAGGGGTGTTTCTTGCCCTCGAGGCGGTTGACCTCCTCGAGGCTGAAGAACTTCCAGTCGATCGTGAGGCCGTTCTGGCGCCGGACGTCACGGATCCACTTCGCGGTCTGATACGCGAACGGACACATGACGTCGAAGTGGAAGTCGACCCTGGTCACCGGAGCGGGAGCGTCAGCGGACATGCCCAACGATGTCACATCATCCACCGCCCCCTCCGCTCGACCCGAAAACTCCCCGGTTCGTGACGCTCGGCGTCAGAGACGTGCACCATTTCGGGCGTGGCCGAAGCGCGGCGGGCCGACCGGCACTGACGGCGACGGTGATCAGTGCGATGGTGGGGGCGGACGTCGGCGACGATGAGCGCGCTGCCAGCGAGCCACGGCGACGTAGCCGATGAAGAGCGTCATGATCGCGATCCACCCGATCAGCGTGACCAGGGCGATGATCGACAGCGGGCGTGCCCACCAGCGGTCGTCGCCGGGCGACTGGACCGACAGGGCCCGCCACTCGAGGATCGTGCCGTCGAGCGGCACGGTCCACTGGACTCGACCGTCGTCGAGCACGGTGCCGTTGGTCTGCTCGGTGTCGATCTCACCGGGCATCGTCACCCGCAGCGTGGCGCTCATCGATGCTGCAGGCGTCGCTCCGGCAGCGGCGATCTGATCGGCGAACGGCAGCGACCCGACGGCGGCGACCAGGTCCTCGTCGGCGAACGACGCGAAGCCGTCGGCCAGGCCGAGCAGCCCGCTGAGTCGGGTCGTCGTGTCGTCACCAGCGGTGTTGCGCACCATCGCCATCTGATTGAACGGTGGGCCGAGGCTGTTGAGCAGGTTGGTCGCCTCCTCGTCGGATGCGAACGGGTGCGAGAACGTGACCGTGAGTCCGCCGTCGTCCGTGGCGGTCGGGCCGTCGACGGTCCATCCGGCGGCGACCACGTCGTCCGTGGCGAGCTCGTCGCCCACCGTCGGGATCTCGGCAATCAGCTCCGCGTCAGCGGTGAGCTGCATCGCGATCGTGCCGGTGCCGTCGGGCTCGATGGTCATGTCGACCTCGACGTCGACTCGGCAGGACGCGAGCGCGACGACGCACACACACAGAGCCAGGACCCGACGAACCACGGCCGCCATTATGACGGCCCACCCGTCTCAACCCGCGGCAGCCCGAAAACTCCACATGTGGAGCAGTCATCGCGCCAGGCGCGACATCCGCTCCACATGTGGGGTGACCGGTTCGGTGATCAGGTCAGTTCGGGCGGGGGCAGTTCGCCCTCGCTGGCACCACCGGTGGTCGGCGGGGCGGGATGCTCCGTCGCCGTGGTGGCGAGCTCGACCGATGCCGGGGGAACGAATCCCTCGACGGCGGTGAACGTGAAGCGCTTCTTGCCCTCGTTCTCCGGGTCGTCCTCGGCGTCGACGACGATGATCTCGCCGGCAGAGAATTCCTTGTAGAGGATCTTCTCCGACAACGCGTCTTCGATGTGGCGCTGGATCGCACGACGCATCGGACGTGCGCCGAGCTGCGGGTCGTAGCCGAGATCGGCGAGCAGTTCCTTCGCCTCGGCCTTGATCTCGATGCCGAGACCCTGACCCTCGAGCTGGCCGACGAGCCGCTGCGTGAGCAGGTCGACGGTCTGCAGGACCTCGTCGCGAGACAGCTCGTGGAACACGATCGTCTCGTCGATGCGGTTGAGGAACTCGGGCCGGAAGTGGTTCTTCAGCGACTCGTTGACCTTTTCCTTCATGCGCTCGTAGCTCATGGCGGTGTCATCGGAGGTGAAGCCGACGTTGGCCTTGCGGAGATCCTGCGTACCGAGGTTCGAGGTCATGATCAGCACGGTGTTGCGGAAGTCGACCGA
>JBAWHL010000491.1:0-16223 GCA_049593815.1 Ilumatobacteraceae bacterium
CGACCGAGCAGGGCGAAGCCGACGTCGCGACGTTCGATGTGGGCCCGGTCGGCCCAGGCGATCGTGAACGTCAGCGGGAGCACCGCCATGATGATCGCCGCGGGAATGAAGTCCGAATCGGCGAACGCGAGCATCGGCGAGGCGATCATGCCGAGCCCGATACCGATCGATGCCTGGACCGTGGCACCGATGTAGACGGCGACCAGACAGGCGATCACCGTCGCCCATGAGAGTTCGAGCATCAGCGGTCCTTGGTCCGCTTCGGCGCGGCATTCGCTGGATCGGTCGGCCATTGGTGCTTGGGATAGCGACCCGTCATCTCCTTGCGGACCTCCGACCATGAACCGGCCCAGAACCCGGGGAGGTCTGCCGTCACCTGGATCGGCCGTGATGCCGGCGAGAGCAGATGCAATCGGATCGGCGTTCCGCCCGCAGTTGGATGAACCTTGACCCCGAAGACGTCCTGCACCCGCACTGAGGCATCGGGTTGCTCACCGGCGTAGTCGATCGGGGTGGTACGACCATTCGGGAGTTCGAGGACCGCTGGGGCGAGCTCGTCGAGATCGGCCCCCTGCGGCCACGGGAGCTGGCTGCGCAGGACAGTGACGAGGTCGAGTCGTTCCAGATCCTCGCGTCCGACAGCTCCCGGCAGGTAGGGGGCGAGCCACTCGTCGAGCGTGGCGGTGAGTCGGCTGACCGACCAGTCCGGCCACGCCTCGCCGAGCGTCCGATGCAGGAAGTCGACCCGATCGCGCAGGGACCGCGCGCCCGGTGACCATCGCAGAGCCTCGAGCTTCGTGCTCGCCACGTACGCCATCAGTGCCCGCGTCGTCTCCTCGCTCGGCTCCGGGCGGCCGACGTGCTGGCCGAGCCGAATGGAGCCGAGGCGACGTTCGACGGTCTCCACGAGGTCGTCTCGGTCGGGGTTCCACCTGATCGTTCGCTGCTCCACGATGTCGGCGCCGAACTCGGCGATCACGCTGTCGGCGTCGACCGCTGCCGCCAGACGGATCCGGGCTCGGTCGCGTCGTCCATCCAGATCGGCGGCGACAATGAACTCCTCGTCCGCGAGCGGGTCGTCGTCGGGAAGCCATGCGCCCGAACCGGAACGCAACAGGTACTGGCCCGGTCGTCGACGCGCTGCCAGACGGTCCGGGAATCCGAGGAGCAGCACCGCTCCCGACCGGTCGTGATCGACGCTGTCGAGGTCGAACCTCACTCCGGCTCGTCGGGCGACGTCGGCGGCACGATCTCGAAGTCGATGAACCGCGCCGCGATCGGCGGCGTCGTGCCCACGGGCGCCTGACACCGCGGCGATCCGCAACGACAGGTCTGCCGGAAGGTCGTCCGGTCGGCCGCGGAAGATGTCGCGCTCGTCGATCAACGTGGCCACCACGCACGCCAGCGACGACCGGTCGACGGCGATCATTCGAGCGAGGCGCGGGTGGACCGGCAGACCGAGCATCGTGCGGCCGAGTGGTGTGAGCGCGCCGGCGTCGTCGAGCGCATGGAGCTCCGACAGCAGTGCGCGGGCCTGTGCGAGTGGTCCGGCAGGTGGTTCGTCGATGAACCGGAGATCGTCGCCGCCGCCCCATGCAGCGAGTTCCAGTGCGAACCCCGCCAGGTCGGCCTGCGCGATCTCGGGCGAGCGGTGGCGGGTGCGAGTCCCGTGTTCGATCTTGCTCCAGAGCCGGTACGCGGCGCCGGGCTCGGTGCGCCCGGCGCGCCCGGCGCGTTGCTCGGCGGAGGCGCGGCTCGTCGACACGGTGGTCAGCCGGGTCATGCCGGTTCGGGCGTCGAAGCGGGGCTCGCGCGCCAGGCCGGCATCGACCACGATGCGGATGCCGTCGACGGTGAGCGATGTCTCGGCGATGTCGGTCGACAGGACCACCCGGCGGCGGCCGGGGGGCGACGGAGCGAGCGCTCGATCCTGATCGGCGACCGACAACGTCCCGGCGAGCGGGTGGACATCGACCTCCGGTCCGACGACGTCGGCGAGCAGTGATTCGGTCCGTCGGATCTCGCCGATCCCCGGCAGGAAGACCAGCGCATCGCCGGGCTGATCGCGCAGGGCCTGTACGACCGCCTCGACCACCGCGGGCTCGATTCGGTCGCGACCCCCGCCAGCACGGGCCGCAGGGCCGCCGCGTGGCCGCCCTCCGGGTCGCTTGCCGCCGCGGTGCTGCCCGCCGGTGGGGGCACGAGGCAACCAGTGCATCTCGACGTCGAACATGCGGCCCAGGCTCTCGACGACCGGTGCATCGAGCAGCGTCGTCAGACCATCGACATCCGGCGTGGCGGACATCGCGAGCAGCCGCAGGTCCGGGCGGATGGTGGAGGCGACATCGAGCGCCAGCGCCAGTCCGACATCGGTGGTCAGGTTCCGCTCGTGTACTTCGTCGAAGATGACGAGGCCGACACCGGGCAGCTCGGGATCGTTCTGCAGTCGTCGCGTGAGGATGCCTTCGGTGACCACCTCGATGCGGGTGGTCTTGCCCAGGTGTCGTTCGTCGCGTGTCTGATACCCGATGAGTCCACCGACGTCGGTGCGTGTGGTCGATGCCATCCGTCGGGCGGCACCACGAGTCGCGAGGCGCCGCGGCTCGAGCATCACGATGCGTTGGTCCTCCAGCCAGGGCTCGTCGAGGAGCGCCAGTGGCACGACCGTCGTCTTGCCGGCACCGGGCGGGGCGATCAACACCGCGCGGCGCTGCGTCTGCAGCGCGGAGCGGAGTGCGTCCAGTGCCTCGACGACCGGGAGGTCGGGAAGATCGGGAAGGTTCGCGTCGCGCCCGATGGGCACGGGTCAGCCGAGCGCGGGTGAACCGCGGAATGGGCCGGGGTCGGCCGGGCCCGGCACTTCGATCGACTTCCACCAGGTGACGTCCGCGATGGCATCGGCGACGGCTTCCCACTCGGGCGGGTTCCAGCCCTGTGCCGCTGCAGCGACGACACCGTCGACGCTGGTGAACACGAAGGCGGGCAGTTCGGTCAGGCCCATCGCTGCGACGGCGGTTCGGTCCGGGTCGCAGAAGACGAGGAACTGCTCGGCGAGCGGTCCGAGGAACTGACGGGCGTCGTTCGCTCCGGCGGTGACGATCAGGTTGATCCGGGCATCGGAGCCGCGGAACTGTTCGAGAACACGGGTCGCGGACCGCAGGATCCACGAACTCTCGTTGGTGTACGGGTCGAGCACGACCGAGGCGAGGTGGAACGTGGTGAGCCACTCCATCACGGGGCGGCCCTGGCCAACGCCCGTCGCCGTCATCGGCGTCAGCGTGAGTTCACTCGGGAGCTGCTCGCCGACCTTGGACGGTGCGGTCGAAGTGGTGTCTGAAGTCGTATCGGCCACGGTGTGCGATCGTAGCGACTGACGGTCTGGATCGGGGTATTCACTCCCGCGCAGGGCAGGTGATCCGGGCCGGGAGTACGGTCGCGGACGTGCATCCGATCGAGCATCTCCGCTACGTCGCCCGAGCCCAGGGAGCCGACCCGACGTCGCTGGTCGAGGAAACGGCACACGCGCTGGGCTCGATGCACTTCGACCCATCGGGGCTCGTCGTCGCCAGCCGTCGCATCGTCGAACGGCACCCCTTCACGGGTGCGTTGTGGTGGCTGTGTGCCAACGTGACCACGTCATCGGAGCCGTTCGAGGCGGTGTGGGAGTTGGCCGACGAGATCCGCGCCGACCGCACCGGGGCCGAATTGGCGGCGGAGCTCGCCGACGACGCGGTCGTCGTCACGATCGGCGACCCCGATGTGATCGGCGACGGCCTGACACGTCGGGGCGACGTGCGGGTGCTCGCGTTCGATGCCGGTCACACGGCCACGTCGTTCGTCCGTCGCCTCGAGCGTTACGACGTCGATGTCGATCCGGTCGATGCCGGTGTGGCGGGCGTCGCGACCAAGCATGCCGATGTCGTGCTGGTCGAGGCGCTCGCGGTCGACTCGGACCGTGCGATCGTGCCCATCGGTTCGTCGACGATCGTCGCCAGCGCGGCTGCGTGGGGGACCGAGGTGTGGCTGGTCGCCGGCGTCGGTCGGCGTCTGCCACCCGGCTTCCTCGACGCGATGGTGGCCCGAGTCGCAGCGCTCGGCGAGGGCACCGACCCGTGGGACCTCGATGTGGAGGTTCTGCCGACGTCGATGTTCACGCATGTGGTCGGCCCGCACGGCCGGGTGCCGATGGGGCCGCCCGCGATCGTTCCCGAATGCCCCCTCGCCTCGGAGCTCCTCCGCCACAGCCCCATGTGAGCCGGCCCGTTCGACCGGCCGAAGCCGCGCGCGACTACGGCTGGCCGTAGTCGCGTCCGTGGGGCAACTGGATGGCGTGGCGATCGCCTGTTCCCTACCGTCGTCGTGTACCGACAGGTCACCGACACAAGGGGTCTCGCCATGTTCGCCACTCGAACCGGAGCCGCATCGCTCGCCGCGCTGTTGACACTGACCGCCGCATGCGGATCCTCCGGCACCGGAGACTCTGGAGCCCCACCGGTCACCGCCGATGCAGCACCGGCAGACCACGACGACGCCGGCGGCGACGACGCCGAGACGGCCGCTGACGACGTTGCGACCGCTGACGACTCCGGTGCGCCGGCCGACGCGCCGGTCGATGCCGGCAGCACGTCGGCGGTCGGCCTCGACGAGCTTCCCGAACTGCTCCTCGTGCTCGAGGAGTCCGCATCCTCCGGAGTTGCCCCGCTCGCGGTCGCCAAGGCGTTCGGCTTCCCGTTCGACCTCGCGATGCCGGACGGCTCGACGTTGGAGCGCGTCGAGATTGCAATCTCACGACGTGACGACCTCGAGCCGGCCGCGGTCAACCACGACTTCTACTACGCAGCGATCGCTCCAGGCGGCGCGATTCCAGCGATCGATGGCGAGGCCGACGACCACGGCCCCGGGGCCGCGCACCTGCGCGAGGTCTTCGACGAGTCACTCGGCGGTCTCGGCTACGACCGTGCCGATGACAGCAACGTCACCGGTCCCCGCGAGCCCGGTGGGCCGAGCAGGGTGTCGTGGCGTTACCGCGCGACCGACGACTCGCCGACCTCGGCGAATGGTGTCGCGGTGACCTCGGACAACGTGATGGTGTTGGCCGACGAGGACATCAGCCACGCGACACGCGACGACCCGCCAGGCGAACCGCAGGCCGGGTACGCGGTGAGCATGCCGGTGTTGGCCGATGCCAATGAACCGGTCATCGTGCCCATCCTCGCGGAACTGATCGCTGCAGTGCCGCTGCCGAACGGCGCGCTGCTCGACCGGGCGCGCATGTACACGTCGACGCGAGCGTCGACGTCACCACTCGTCGAGTTGGGTCGTCGGTATGGGAACGTGCGCATCGAGTGGCTCGTGCCGGCGATGTCCATCGACGAGACGGAGGCCTTCTACGCGAACGATGCAGTCTTCGCCGACGATCGTCTCGTCATCGCCGAACCGTCGAGCGACGACGAGAGTGCGGCCGTCGCTGCCACGCTCGAACCGTACGGGGAGGACCAGCTGCGCGGTCCGCTGATGTTGCTCGGGCGGCACAGCGGGGTCATGACCGTCGAGCCAGCCGACGGTGAGGATCCGGTCACCGTGACGATCGACATCTCGCTCCACCCGTTCGACGCCGAACGGCATCTCGCCGACGGCTGACGGGTGTCGTCCGTGGCGGTCAGAGGTCGCGGATGTTCGGCGGGTGGCCGAGGATGTCGGTCATCACGTCTTGGGCGTCGGCCCTGCGATCCTCGGTGACGAAGACCCGTGCCATCGCCTCGCGGCTGTGCATCATCGGGTTGAGCGAGAAGTCGTCGGTGGTCACCGCAGGGATCCCCTGAGCGTTGAGTTCCTCCACGACCATCGGCGCCATCCACTGGGGCACCCAGCCGGCTTCGACGGTTCGTTCGGGGTCCGGTGGCTTCGGGAGGTGCTTGCCGAACACCCAGTGCCACGCGCTGCGAAAGGTGGGCACGGCGGTCAGCGCATCCCGGTGCGGACGGGCGGGTGGCCAGCGGCTTCGACGAGCAGCTCGGCGACGTGGAGGGCATCGTCGTCGGCGAGCCGCCCGGTCGTGACCCGGAGGAAGCCGCGATCAGGGCGCGTGAGGAACGGTGTCCCGGGGGCAGCGCCGACCCCGCGACTCGCGAGGAGGACCAGGGCCGACCGCTCGTCCTCGACCTGCATCCAGAGGTTGATTCCGTCACCGTCGGGATGTTCGATCCCGGCCGCGGACAGCACGTTCGACACCACGTCGCGCCGACGCTCGTACGCGCTGCGTGCGTGGGCCAGCACGTCGTTCGTGTCGGGACGCTGCAGCAGCTGCACCAACACCGACTGGAGGATGCGGCTGCTCCATCCCGGTCCGAGGATCCGCCGGCTCGCCAGGGTCTCGACGACGTCGCCGGCGCCGCCGACGGCAGCGAGGCGCAGATCGGGGCCGTGACTCTTGGAGAAGCTGCGGATGTGCACGGTGCGGTCGGGGTGCCACCGCCCGAGGGTCCGCAGCGGTGCCGACGAGACGTCGTTGGCGTGGTCGTCCTCGATGATCAGCGCCGTGCTCGTCTCGAGCAACGCTGCGAGTTCGGCGACCCGTGACTCGGTCAGCGCGACGCCGGTCGGATTGTGCGCACGCGGTTGCAGGAAGACCGCCGTCGGCCGTTGCTCGAGCGCCGCGCGCAGCCCCTCGGGTTCCATGCCCTCGGCGTCGACGTCGACACCGATCACCTCGCAGCCGAGCTGGTCGAGGAGGTCGAGCAGCGGCGGAAAGGCCGGATGTTCGACGACCACGCGGTCGCCGAGCCGGAGCACGAGTTGCGCCACCCGATCGAGCGCGTCCATCGCGCCGTCGACGACGGTGAGCGCCTCGGGAGGGAACGGCCAGTCGGCGCGCAGCAGCTCGTCGAGTTCGGGCAAGACCGGCGCATCGAGGTAGCTCGCGGTCAGCGACTGGCGACCGACGCTCGCGATCGCCGGACCGAGGTCGGGGAGCAGGTCGGGGTCGGGCGTGCCCGTGGACAGGTCGATCGCGATGTGTCCGTTCCACTCCGTGATGCGCCGGTAGCGGCGTGGGCCGCTGAGTCCGGTGTGCGCCTGCACGTAGGTGCCGTTGCGGCCGCGGGTCTCGATCGCGCCCGAGGCGGCGAGACCGCGCCAGGCTTCGCTCACCGTCGTCGGCGACACGCCGAGTGTGCGTGAGAGCGCCCGCACCGTCGGCAGCTTGGAGTCGGCGGGGAGGTCACCGGCCGTGATCATCCGGCCGATCGCCGCCGCGATCGCTTTCGCCGACGGCGTGGCGGACTCGTCGGCGATCCGGGCGGTGATCAGGGCGAGCACGGAAGGTCCAGCTCGGTGTGACGCTCGTGTGACGGGAGCATGAAACGAATGTACGGTAACAAAGCCCCTATTGTCCACGCCCGGCAGTGACATTAGTGTCAGCCGCGTCGGGGGACATCGTTGCGCCCGGCACGACAACCGACATCGGTACCGACAACGACATCGGTACCGACAACGACAACGACCGATCGAACCAGGGGGTTCCATGGCGAACATCATCAAGGCCGCGCTGCTGCAGACCGATTGGACGGGCGACAAGGAGTCGATGATCGTCAAGCACGAGGAGGCCGCTCGTGACGCCGCCGCCCAGGGCGCGCAGATCATCTGCTTCCAGGAGCTGTTCTACGGCCCGTACTTCTGCCAGGTGCAAGACGCCGAGTACTACGAGTACACCGAGTACATCCCCGACGGACCCACCACCAAGCGATTCCAGGCGTTGGCCAAGGAACTGAACATGGTGATGGTGCTGCCCATGTACGAGATCGAGCAGCCGGGCATCTACTACAACACCGCCGCAGTGATCGACGCCGACGGCACCTACCTCGGCAAGTACCGCAAGCAGCACATCCCGCAGGTCAAGGGCTTCTGGGAGAAGTTCTACTTCAAGCCCGGCAACGGCGGCTACCCGATCTTCGACACCGCCGTCGGCAAGGTCGGTGTCTACATCTGCTACGACCGACACTTCCCCGAAGGATGGCGAGCCCTCGGGCTCAACGGCGCCGAGATCGTCTTCAACCCGTCGGCCACCCATCGCGGTCTGTCGGAGTACCTGTGGTCGATCGAGCAGCCCGCCGCTGCCGTCGCCAACATGTACTACGTCGGTGCGATCAACCGGGTTGGCATCGAGGAACTCGGTGAGAACGACTTCTACGGTCAGAGCTACTTCGTCGGTCCGCGTGGCGCCTATGTCGGCGACAAGGGCGATGCCCACGAGCCGGAGTTGGTCGTTCGAGACCTCGACCTGGATCTCATCAAGGAGGTCCGTGACGGGTGGGCGTTCTACCGCGATCGTCGCCCGGACGCCTACGCCGAGTTGGTGGCCGAATGAGCACCACACTCATCTCCGGCGGCACGATCGTCTCCGCCGTCGGGCGCCGAGCGGGCGACGTCCTGATCGACGGCGAGAAGATCGCCGCGATCCTGGCACCCGGCCAGGCGGCCTCGATGGGCATCGTCGCCGATGTCACCGTCGACGCCACCGGCAAGTACGTCGTGCCGGGCGGCATCGACGTCCACACCCACATGCAGCTCCCGTTCGGTGGAACCGAAGCGTCCGACACGTTCGAGACCGGCACCCGCGCCGCGGCGTGGGGTGGGGTCACGACGATCGTCGACTTCGCCGTGCAGCGCACCGGCGAGAACGTGATCGACAGCCTCGGCGCCTGGCACGAGAAGGCCGCCGGCGAGTGCGCGGTCGACTACGCGTTCCACCAGATCATCGGTGGTGTCGACGAGGAGTCGCTGAAGGCGATGACCTACCTCGTCGACCACGAGGGCGTCACCAGCTTCAAGATGTTCATGGCCTATCCGGGAGTCTTCTACTCCGACGACGGCCAGATCCTGCGAGCCATGCAGAACGCCTCCGAGTCGGGTGCGATGATCATGATGCACGCCGAGAACGGCATCGCCATCGACGTGCTCGTCGCCCAGGCGCTGGCCCGTGGCGAGACCGATCCGCAGTTCCACTCGCTGACCCGTCCAGCCGAGATGGAGTCCGAGGCGACGCACCGCGCGATCCAACTCGCCAAGGTCGCCGGCAACGTGCCGCTGTACATCGTGCACATGTCGGCCTCCGAGGCCCTCGAGGAGGTCGCCGCCGCCCAGCACGCCGGCATGAACGTGTTCGCCGAGACCTGCCCGCAGTACCTCTACCTCTCGCTCTAAGACCAGCTGATGCAGCCGGGGTTCGAGGGTGCCAAGTGGGTGTGCAGCACGCCGTTGCGCACCAAGCACGAGCACCACCAGAAGGATCTGTGGAAGGGCCTGCGGATGAACGAGCTGGCGGTCGTGTCGACCGACCACTGCCCGTTCTGCATGAAGGACCAGAAGGAACTCGGACGCGGTGACTTCTCCGCGATCCCCAACGGGATCGGCGGTGTCGAGCACCGGATGGAACTCATCTACCAGGGTGTGGTCGCCGGCGAGATCACGCTCGAACGCTGGGTCGAGACCTGTTCGACGAGCCCGGCGCGCATGTTCGGCCTCGACGACAAGGGCGTCCTCGCCCCTGGTTTCGACGCTGACGTCCTCATCTGGGACCCGAATGCCAAGACGAAGATCGGCATCAACGACAAGCACCACATGAACATGGACCACTCCGCCTACGAGGGGTTCGAGATCGACGGCAAGGTCGACACGGTCATCAGCCGTGGGACCGTCGTCGTCGAACGCGACACCTACATCGGCACCAAGGGCCACGGCAAGTACGTCAAGCGCGGCCTGTCCACCTACCTGCACTAGCCGTTACATCAGGGGTCAGACCCCGTTTGTAACACCAGCCGATCGTTACATCCGGGGTCTGACCCCTGATGTAACGCTGAACGAAGAGGACATCACATGAATCGGATTTCGCATTGGATCGACGGCAAGGTCGTCGAGTCGACCTCAGGTCGCAGCGCGGCGGTGTACGACCCGGCCACCGGTACGCAGTCGGGAGCGGTCGACCTGGCATCGGTCGACGAGGTCGACGCCGCGGTCGCTGCTGCCAAGGCGGCGTTCCCGGCGTGGCGGTCGACATCGCTGTCGAAGCGGGCGGAGATCATGTTCCGCCTCCGTGAGCTCGTCGACGCGAATCGCAAGGAGATCGCTGCCCTGCTCACGGCCGAACACGGCAAGGTACTCAGCGACTCGCTCGGCGAGGTCGCCCGCGGCCTCGAGAACATCGAGTTCGCGTGCGGCATCCCACAGCTGATCAAGGGCGACTACTCCGAGCAGGCCGCGACCGGCATCGACGTGTACTCGATCCGCCAGCCGCTCGGCGTCGTCGCCGGCATCACCCCGTTCAACTTCCCTGCGATGATCCCGATGTGGATGTTCGCCAACGCCCTCGCCTGCGGCAACACGTTCGTGCTCAAGCCGAGCGAGAAGGATCCGTCGGTGTCGTTGCTGATGGCCGAGCTGCTGGCTCAGGCCGGCCTGCCATCGGGCTGCTTCAACGTCGTCCAGGGCGACAAGGTCTCCGTCGACCGTCTCCTCGAGCACGACGACGTGGCGGCGCTCAGCTTCGTCGGGTCCACCCCGATCGCGAAGTACATCTACGAGACCGGCACGCGCAACGGCAAGCGTGTCCAGGCGCTCGGCGGAGCCAAGAACCACATGCTCGTGCTCGGCGACGCCGACCTCGACATGGCCGCCGACGCGGCGATCGGGGCGGGCTACGGCTCCGCCGGTGAGCGGTGCATGGCGATCAGTGTGCTGCTCGCCGCCGAGGGCATCGCCGACGACCTCGTCGCCAAGATCGCCGAGCGGATCCCCGGGGTCAAGGTCGGTCCCGGCAACGAATCGGGCAACGAGATGGGTCCGCTGATCACCGGCGAGCATCGCGACAAGGTCAAGGGCTACATCGACAACGCACCCGGCGAAGGCGCCTCGCTCGTCGTCGATGGTCGCGAGGGCGTCGCCGAGGGCGGCTTCTTCCTCAACCCCACGCTGATCGACAACGTCACCACCGACATGTCGTGCTACACCGACGAGATCTTCGGACCGGTGTTGAGCGTCGTCCGGGTCAGCGGCTACCAGGAAGGCCTCGACGTCATCAACGCCAACCCGTTCGCCAACGGCACGGCGATCTTCACCCGGGACGGTGGCGCCGCCCGCCAGTTCCAGTTCGACGTCCAGGTCGGCATGGTCGGCATCAACGTGCCCGTTCCGGTCCCCGTGAGCTACTACAGCTTCGGCGGATGGAAGGCCAGCCTGTTCGGCGACACGCACATGTACGGCCCCGAAGGCATCAACTTCTACACCCAGGGCAAGGTGGTCACGAGTCGTTGGCCCGATCCGGCCACGAGCACCATCGACCTCGGCTTCCCCGAGACGCGCTGATGGACATCGGCGTCGTCCTCCAGACCACACCGCCGGCCGCACGGGTCATCGACCTCGCCAAGCGTGCCGAGACGTACGGGTTCAGCCACGTCTGGACCTTCGACTCCCACATCTTGTGGGAGGAGCCCTACGTCATCTACTCCAAGATCCTCGACGAGACGCGCAACATCGTCGTCGGCCCGATGGTCACCAACCCGGCGACGCGCGACTGGACCGTCACCGCGTCGACGTACGCCACGCTCAACGAGATGTATGGCAACCGGACGATCTGCGGGATCGGGCGCGGCGACTCCGCTGTCCGCGTCACCAACGGCAAGCCGACCACGCTCGCCACGATGCGTGACTCGATCAACGTCATCAAGGCACTCGCCAACGGTGAGAGCGTCGAATACAACGATTCCACCATCACGCTGCCGTGGGCGACCAAGAGCCGACTCGACGTGTACGGCGCCGGGTACGGGCCCAAGGCGCTCAAGCTGATCGGCGAGACCTGCGACGGGTTCATCCTGCAGCTCGCCGACCTGTCGATCGCGGAGTGGACGATCAACGCCGTGCGCACCGCCGCCAGCGATGCCGGCCGCGATCCCGACGACATCTCGATCTGCGTCGCCGCACCCGCCTACGTCGGCCCGACGGAGGATCTCGCCTACATGCGCGATCAGTGCCGTTGGTTCGGTGGCATGGTCGGCAACCACGTCGCCGACATCGTGGAGCGGTACGGCGAATCGTCGGCCGTGCCCGCGGCGCTCACCGAGTACATCAAGGGCCGCGAGGAATACGACTACAACCAGCACGGGCAGACCGGCAACACCCACACCGCGTTCGTGCCCGACGAGATCGTCGACCGCTTCTGCATCCTCGGCCCCGTCGAGGCGCAGCTCGAACGGCTCCACGCGCTGCGCGACCTCGGCGTCGACCAGTTCGCGATCTACCTGCAGCACGACGGCAAGGACCACACGCTCGCGCAGTACGGCGAGCACGTGATTCCGGCGCTGCGCGAACAGGCGCTCGCCAAGTCGTGAAGCAGCGTGCATCCACGGCCGCAGAGAGCGCGGCCACATGAGGCAACGGGCGCTCCGGCGCGTCGTCATGTTCATCCTCGCGCTGGCGCTCGTCGCTGCGTGCTGGGAGATCTACAAGTACCTCGGGCCCGAGGACGGCGGGGAGATCCTCGGCTGGAGGCTCATCCCCAAGACCAGCGATCGCGCCATGCCGCACACATGGGAGATGGTCGGTCGACTCTTCGACCCCGAAGTTCGCGGCAAGGACACCCCGATCTGGCAGGCCGTGCTCGGCTACAGCTGGTTCACGTTCCGCATGGCATTCGTCGGACTGCTCATCGGCGGAATCTTCGGCGTTGCGCTGGCGGTCGTGATGGCTCGATTCAAGGTCCTCGAGCGTGGTCTACTGCCCTACGTGATCGCCTCGCAGACGGTGCCGCTCATCGCGCTGGCCCCGCAGGTCGCCGCACTCGGCGGCAACTGGGACCTGCCGAAGTGGATGTGGGTGTCGACGCTCGGTGCGTTCCTCGCGTTCTTCCCGATCTCGGTGGCCACGCTCAAGGGTTTGAGTTCGGCGCCGGCGGCATCCCTGGAGCTGATGGACAGCTACGCCGCGAGTTGGTGGAGCACCCTGACCAAACTGCGTTTCCCCGCCGCCGTCCCGTCGATCATCCCCGGCGTCAAGCTCGCGGCGACCGCGTCGGTGATCGGCGTGATCGTGTCGGAGATCTCGACCGGTGTCCGTGGCATCGGCTTCGCATCGCTCACCTACGCCCAGAAGGCGACGAGTGACCCGGCGCAGGTGTACACCGCAGTGTTCGGCGCCGCCGCACTCGGATTGATCATGTTCGGCATCGTCGTCGCCTTCGAGGCGTACGTCATGCGCAATCGCCCCCAGGAGGTACCGGGATGAGTGTGGCACCAGTGGGGACCGCGGCCGTCGCCATCGAGAACCTGTCCATGACGTTCAACGCCGGCACGGCGAACCAGGTCGACGCGCTCGTCGACGTCGACCTGCAGGTGAAGCCCGGAGAGTTCGTGTCGCTGATCGGCCCGTCCGGGTGCGGGAAGTCGACCCTGCTTCGGCTCATCGCCAACCTGCTCGACCCGACGTCGGGGAATCTGCTCGTCAACGGCAAGTCCGCGTCTCAGGCCCGGCGCGAACAGGACTACGGAATGGCCTTCCAACAGTCGGGTCTGTTCGAGTGGCGATCGGTGCGCAAGAACATCGAACTGCCGCTCGAGCTCAAGGGGTGGGACAAGGCAACGCGGTCGGCTCGCGCCGACGAGATGCTCGAACTGGTCCAGCTCAGCGAGTTCGGTTCTCACATGCCGTGGCAGTTGTCGGGCGGCATGCAGCAGCGGGTCGCGATCGCCCGTGCCCTCGCGGCGCACCCTCCGCTGCTGCTGATGGACGAACCGTTCGGTGCGCTCGACGAGATGACCCGCGAACACATGCAGGCCGAGCTGTTGCGCATCTGCGCTGCCGCTCAGACGACGGTGGTGTTCGTCACCCATTCGATCCCCGAAGCCGTGTATCTGTCGAGCAGGGTCGTCGTGATGTCGCCCCGCCCGGGACGGATCACCGACCTGATCGACGTCGACCTCGGGGCCGACCGTGACGAGGACACCCGCGAGGACCAGCTCTTCTACAAGAAGATCACCGAGGTGCGCGAGGCGCTGCGCGGTGCCGAGGGCCACGACAGTTCACGCCCGCGGGGCATCGAGGATCGATGAAATTCGGTGCGATCGCCCGAGCGGTGTGGCCACCGCTGATCGTCGGCGTGCTGTTCCTGGGCACCTGGGAGCTCATCGTCGTGGGCTTCGACATCCAGCCGTACCTGCTCCCGTCGCCGTCGGCGATCTGGACGGCGCTCGTCGACCAGTGGTCGAACGTCGTCGATGCGATGTACGTGACCGGGTCGAACGCGTTCGTCGGTCTCCTCGTCGGCACCCTGTTCGGCGTCGGCATGAGCTTCGTCCTGATGCGCTTCCGCATCGCCAACGAACTGGTCACTCCGATGGCGGTCGCACTCAACGCGATTCCGATCATCGTGCTCGTGCCGGTGTTCAACAACATGTTCGCCAGTACGACCGAGGTGCCGCGGCGGCTGATGGTCACCCTGATCGTCTCGTTCATCGTGCTCGTGAACGTCGCCAAGGGCCTGCGCCAGGTGAGTGCGACGCACCTCGAGCTCATGCGTTCCTACGCTGCGAGCCCGCGCGACGTCATCGTGAAGACACGCATTCCGAACGCGGTGCCGTACCTGTTCACCGCATTGAAGATCGCCGCACCGGTCGCCGTGATCACCGCCTTCGTCGCCGAGTATTTCGGTGGCAGCCAGAACGGGCTGGGCTACGGCATCACGAGCAATGCGGCCGTGTCGCGTTCGGCTGCATCGTGGGCCTATGTCGTGGGAGCATGTGCGCTGGGTCTCGCGTTCTACTTCTTGGCGGTCGGGCTCGAGCGTTTCGCCTCGCCGTCGCACCAATCACCACACAAACTCCAAGCAGGGGGCCTTGCCCCCGGGGGAGCAACAACATGAACAAGCAACGCATCAGAATGGCGACGGCCGGTGTCGTCGCCCTGTCGCTGCTGGCAGTCGCCTGCGGCAGCGACGACGACTCCTCAGGGTCGTCCGATTCCACCGACGACACCACGGCCACCGACGACACCACGGCACCGGACACGACCGACGCCACCGACGATGGTGACGATGGCGACATGGCCGAGTGCGAGTCGCTCGAGCCGGTCAGCCTCCAGCTGCAGTGGTTCACGCAGGCCCAGTTCTCCGGCTACTACGCAGCGCAGGACAAGGGCTTCTACGAGGATCAGTGCCTCGACGTGACCATCGTCGAGGGTGGCGTCGAGATCGTGCCGCAGACACAGCTCGCGAACGGCGACGTCGACTTCGCGTTGGCGTGGGTGCCCAAGGCGCTCGCCAGCCGTGAAGCCGGTGCGGACATCACGAACATCGCGCAGATCTACCAGCGCTCCGGCACGTTGCAGGTCAGCTTCGCTGACTCCGGCATCACGTCGCCGGCCGACTTCGAAGGCAAGACCATCGGCAACTGGGGCTTCGGCAATGAGTACGAGATCTTCGCTGCACTCGGCGAGGCCGGCCTCGACCCGTCGAGCGACGTCGACCTCGTCGGCCAGCAGTTCGACATGGTCGCACTGCTCGACGGAACGATCGACGCCGCGGAAGCGATGACCTACAACGAGTACGCACAGGTGCTCGAGGCGGAGAACCCCGACACCGGTGAGCTCTACCAGCCGGAGGACCTCAACGTCATCAGCTACGAAGACGTGGGCGTCGGCATGTTGCAGGACTCCATCTGGGCGAGCGCCGAGCGTCTCGCGTCGGATGCCGACTACAAGGACCAGGCCGTCCGGTTCGTCGCTGCGTCGATCGAAGGTTGGATCTACTGCCGTGACAACCCGGAGGAGTGCGCCCAGATCGTGACCGACAGCGGCTCGACGCTCGGTGCGAGCCACCAGCTGTGGATGGCCAACGAGGTCAACAAGCTGGTCTGGCCGTCGCCTGACGGCATCGGCTACATCGACCAGGCTGCGTGGGATCGCACGGTGGAGATCAGCCAGAACACGCCGAACCTCGATGGTGCCACGGTCCTGACCGCTGCGCCGACCGATGGTGCGTTCACCAACGAGATCGTCGAAGCCGCCTGGGCGCTGCTCGACGGCATGGATCTCGATCTGATGGGCGACGGCTTCGAGGCGATCGAGGTCACCCTCAACCCGGGCGGCGAGTGACCCCTCGGAACACCTGAACAACTGAAACTCTGAATCCGCTCGGTCGGGTGTGCATCGTGAACGCACCCGGCCGAGCGTTTTCGTACTCC